>NZ_NJGF01000025.1:0-63089 GCF_002209985.1 Bacillus sp. K2I17 | reverse complement strand
GGTTTTGGCTCTGGTTTTGGTTCTGGTTTTGGTTCTGGCTTAGGCTCTGGTTTTGGCTCTGGTTTTTCAGATTTAACCACTTTAATCTTCAATTTATAGTTACCTTTGAATGGATCAACAATTTCAATTTCTTGTCCATTAAATACTTCACCAGTAAAAGGTCCAACTAAAGTTACTTTGCCATCTGGAGCAACATAACCTTTAACATAGTAATTTAAATCCCCCTTCGGACGAGCAGGGTTTTGAAGTGAATTATTTGAAGAAATTACAATCTCATCATAACCTGGGCTATCTGGCGTATACCATGCCAATGCCTTTGTTGGGCTATAAATCATTGTTGTAGATAATGCAATACCAATTGTCATGATACCAGCAGCGGTTTTTTTAGCAGCAGTCTTTTTAAACATGTGTGTGTAATCTATTACTAAATACTCTAATTGTTGAGTTATCCTAATTTAGTAATAGTTTCCTCCCTATATATAGCACTAGGATAGCGCTCGATATTTTTTAATTATTATTTAACCATATTAAAATATAACATTTTATGTAGTAGTTGACTATTCGAAATTCAAATTTTTAGTCGGGATCAATTAACTCTTCTCTTGCTAATCCAAGTGCATATGCTAAAGTCATTAATGCTCGATTTCTTGTCCTATGAAATTGAGATTCTGAAATATGAAATTGACTACAAAGCTGCACTACACTTTTATCTTTCTTAATATAGTAATGAATAACCAATTGCCTTTGGGTTAACTCCAAACGACTGATTTTACGTAATAGAGAAGTAGTAAACTCACATGCTTCAACATTTTTAAGAGCTGTACTTTCTGTAGAAGAATGAAACGTGTTGTTTACTGTAGTTGATTCATTCAAAGTGTATGATGCTGTGATCTTTGGTTGTTGTTTCTCTTCCAATGACCAAACATACAAATGATACTTTTTGAATTCTTTAAGAACAAGTTTAATAATTTTCTTTTCCTGTTTTTTAGTCGGTTCAACCAGCAATGCCAACCAAATCACCCCCTACAATTTCACTTAAAGTAAAATTCTTATGCTTAACATGTTTTGAAATTTATATATGAAAATTATTAATTCAATATTGGCAATTTTAGAAATAAGAAAAACCTATAGTACTTTTTTATCTTTTAGTGCAATTTTGTTTATAATATAAGAAGAATTACTTATACAAAATATAAATGCTTTTATATTTTCGGATCATTATCCTCTGTTACAGCAGTGAAATACTTAGGAATAAACAATTTTTCAATCGGAACCCCATAAAATTCTGAAATTCGTTCAGCTCTAGAGAGTGTTGTACTTTTACTTCCAATCTCAATCTCTCTTAATACGCCTAATGATAAATTTAATTCCTTTGATGCTTCTGCTAGAGATAGATTTTTGGATTTGCGAATATTTCGCATGGTAATTCGAGTAGAAATGTTATCCATGTTCTCACCCCCTGAGAACATTGTATAACTCTAAAAGATTAAAGTCAACTCTTAAAGATTAAAAATTACACTTTAAGTGAAAATAGAAAGGTGTTTGATTATATGAACCAAGAAGTTTTAGGGAAAAACATAAGAAAATTAAGAGCAATTAAGGGCGTTAATCAAACTGAATTTGCTAAAGCAATGTCGGTTTCCGTTAGTGCTGTCTCCAGCTGGGAAAAGGGAGAGAAGAAGCCAAGATTAAATAAAATCTCTCAAATTGCTTCTTACTTCAATGTAACAGAGGCTTATTTACTTACACATAATATCCGTGACGAGGATCTACGGAATGTAACCGAGGAAGAACCTATTGAACGTTTAGCTCGTCTACTATATGACAGATTTATGAGCGTCCCAGATAAATATAAACCCGAGGTAGAACGTGAGTTAATTCGTTATGCTGATCTCTTAAAATTAGAAGCTAATTTAAAAAATGAAAATAATACCGATGATTAAGGGTTGGATATGAAAGGTAATTACGAGTCACTTAAGTTATCTAGATTTTCATATTTTTCTATGACGTTTAGTAATTCTATAACTGTTTCCAATGTATCGGAGTTTGTATATTCCTTGCATTCTTTTACTATATCTACAAAAAAAGTTTGTTCCATGAGAGTTCCTACTTTCTAAATACTTTTTAAATGTATATTAAGATTTTTCAATATCGTTTTAAAAAAAAGATTTTAATCATATTAACCACATATAACAACATAAATATAACATATTCTACCACGGGATAGAACGTTTGTTCTGTTTTTAAGCCCAAACAGGTTTCAAACAATTACCATTTGCGCACCAAAGGTTTAGTTTGAGAACGTTCTATCCAAATATATTCCATCCTTATTATTACTTCAAGTATAATGTTCGAAGATTCGAAAGGGTGGTGTATATGGCGACAGTAGGAGAGCGTTTAATGTATTTTCGCAAAAAACGGGGATTAACACAATATGAAATCGCAGGTTACCTTAATGTCGCTCGTCCAACATACACAAATTGGGAAGCAAACAGGACTGAACCCGATCTCTCAACTTTAATAAAAATTTCAGAGTATCTTGGTATATCACTTGATACATTAGTTGGGAGAAAATGTGATACAGATGTACAACTTGAAGAAATAAAAGACAAAATTAGTAATTTACCATTAGAAAAACAAAAGATCGTTCTTGACTCATTGCTTGATTATACGGACTTAGTAAAAAAACATTTCATAGAATAACATGAATTCTTTTCCAGTGACAACCTTTATATTCCAGTTGCATTTTATTTTACATGGTAAGATTTTCTTATTCCACATTTAATATTTCCCATATATGTGAAGAAAAGTAAGTTTGTGATTATACATAAAATTTTTTTTGCAATAAAAGGCTTGAGGAATTTTCTCCTCAAGCCTTTTATTTTTTAATTATAATCTGTTTTTAGTGTAAAAAATCCCTAAATTAGTAGAACTAATGTTCTTTTTATAATATAATTATTTATGCGAATTTATTATTATTCTCCGAAAGTATACAACATACACTTTAAGTATATTGAAATTGTTGGAGAAACGTTATAGAATAAAAAGTAATTACCGAAAAATAGATAAAAAAAGATAAAGAAACACATTTGTTTCATAAAAAAATACAAAAAAATAAAACTCCACCCACAGTTTTTAATTGATTCAAAGTTTGCCGACCTAGATCAATTAAAAACTTCCGTTAGCAGAGTTTTAATCACAAAATTAATTATGACTAAATTATATCATAAGTTATAAAGGTTTGTGAATACAAAACTCTCTAATTCTCTTTTATTTAGGTGGAAAATTTAGGGAGGTTTTTTCATGTTCACAAACGATGATTTTAACATCAATGAACTGACAAATATAAAATTAGATACAACAAGCAACATACCATCAAAATTCCTCATGCGTGGAGTAAAAATGTTTGATGAAACACGCAATTATCTACTTAAAAATAACGAGCTGGGTGAATATGCGCTTCCTTCCTCAGCTCTAGCAACCTATATTTACTTACATTTTTATGTAAATGATGTAGGTTTACTACCTCGTGATTTTAAATTATCTATTATTTCCAATGCTTCTGGTATTGCATATACGACTGTACACACAGGATTTCAAGCATTATTAAAATCTGGAATGGTTCAAGAAGTTCTAATTGATGGGAGAATCCCTGTTTATGAGATTTGCAACTATGCTAGATTAAACCGTACATATAAAGAAACAACTAAACAAGACATTGGAAAGCTCTCTTATTTCCGAATTCCTAGCCATTTACTAGATTCTAAGATTTTAAAACAATTAGTTTCTCACCGTGACTCAAAAGGTATTCTGTTACTTTTAGACTTATGTAATACATTTACTAGAAAAATAGGTCTAGAGAATAAAGATCAAATTGAAAAATTCATTACACAACGTACAATGAGTTACCTAAAAGAAAAACTAGGACGTAATGCTAAGAAAGTACGTGAATACTTAAAGGTTATTAGACCTATTTTCCCTTTTACAGCTTCAAATACAGAAGTGCGTAAACCTAATATGGGGAGGCTTACTCGTATCAAGGAGTATGTTGAACAAATTTTCATCACAAAATTTAACGTTCATATTTCTGCTGAATGTGTAGTTGAATCACAAAACAAGGTTCTACGACAACAAGAAGCACGTATGAGAAAAGAAGCAAAGGATCGCTTGAAGTCATTAAAGTTAGCATTGTCTATGAAAGAGGACAAGGATCTTATTGTTGCATTTAAAAATGAAATCTCAACAATTGCTCAATTTCTAAAACATACAAAAGATATTAAAACATTTATGACATATTCAATGACATATGCGTTAGATGAGCTAGAGAATTTTGTGAAATCTGGTAACAAAGTAAGCGTTCTTGGAGCGTTTATGCGAGCTAAATTCCGTGAATCTATTCTTTCTTGGAAGAATAAATATGTTCCAGATGATTTTTATAGCGATATGAGGCATGATCTAGTACGGGCTCTAATAACTAATAATATTCCAGTACCAGAAGCTTTAAAGGCATAAAATAAAAAATTAAAAATCTACTTCATTTCAGCCTTGTTCTTTATTTTTTTAAAATAAAGCATAACAGGGCTATTAGTCATGGAAAACTATAAAGGCAACAAAAAAGAACACAAGAAAAAGGAAGTTTTAAACATCAACTCTCTTATTCTTGTGTTCTTTTTCTATTTTCTCTATTACGATTCAAGACTTGTGTATATGTGATAATACGATACATAATCTGTTGAAATGTTAATTATTGAATAGCTTCCTTGTTAATTGTTAATTATTGAATAGTCTTCTTGTTAAATTGTTTATTCTACATTTAAATATTTTTAATAACTCTCTTATCCTTAGAGCCTCAAGGCTTTTACGCTATCTCCCTTTCCTCTTTATATTTATTTGAATTAGTTATATTTTATTGTTCCGATTTTTATTTCTAGAAATGAAAATTTTACATTTATTTGTAATATGTACATAAAAATAAACTAGAAAAAAATAATCTATTATTCAATTAATATTTCGAAATCTTTTTTCATTAATGATTAATAAATTTAGCGATTCTTGACTACTTTTAGGGGAAATTAGGGAGGACAAAGGGTTCGGCCTACTATGTATATAAAAGATATATAACTAATTTAGTTTGTAGAAAAACGGAGGTGTAACGCTTGGAATATGGTTATTTTGCTCAAGAAGTAGCAAAGCAATTAGAAATAAACGCAAATACACTTCGTAGATGGTCCATTGAATTAGAGAAAATGGATTACACATTTGAACGCAATGATCGTAACCAGCGGATATATTATCAGAGAGATATAGAGATACTAAGACAAATGAAAATATATCTAAAACAAAATTGGAAACTAGATGAAGCTGCTGCTACTGTTAGTAATGAAGACATTTCAGTTGCTAATACATTTAAAGAGAATAATTCAAATAGCCCTCAGGATGCACAGAATAAGCCATATGAAGAGATAAACGCAACGAAAACGGATAGCGTTCAAGAAGCTGCTAACGCTGATATAACGCTTTTAGAAGCTGAACGTTCACAAGAAGAGAGTTTTATGATGAAAGAGCGGTTTGTACACATGTTTGAGCAACAGGATAAAATAGTTCAGCAAAACCAAACCATTATAGATTTATTAATACAGGAGCGATCCATAACAGAGGAAAAGGACCAAGAAATTAAATTACTACAAAATAAGTTAGATAAAGCTATAACACTATTACAAGAAGATAAGAAAGAGATTCCAGTTCCAAAGAAATCCATGATTCAGAGATTGTTTAATTTGTAAGACATTATATGCTGCATGTAATGGATTGATTACATGATTTAGTAGAAGTATAGCAATCTCTTAAATCTATACTTCTACTATTTTTATATAAGAGGGAGTTTGTTCCTATATATGATGTATTTCACTTAAAGTAGAAAAAGTTTATTTTTTTACACTTTTACACTTGTGTAAAAGTGTAAAAGTGTTATAATAAGTATATAAGGAATTTAACAAAATACTAACTTACATATACATAAGGTGGAGGGTTCAGTTATGACAAGTCCAGTTTTGGTAGTAATAAATTATGATTTACATATAGGTGGTTCAGGTAGCGAGGTTTCAGTATTTAAAGATATTAAGAATGCTATCGATTATGGAAAAGAGCGAGCAAACGAATATCTAAAAGATTATGATCTTACAAGGGATTCATTTGCACATGAGTGGGATGAATTTGAAGAAGAAGAATGTGAAAAAAGGTATACATTCACTTCGTATAAAGCTCATAAAGAAGATACATTCAATATTATGGTATACCGGCAACCTTTTGAAGATGTAGCTTAAAAATTAAAATATAAGATGATTCTATTATAGGATCGTCTTGTATTTAAAGGGGGGGTCCAGAATGCATAAGTATTATAAAAGATACATTCGTTCATTTGTACTTATTTGTGGTGGAATGTTTGGAATCTATATTTTCTATTTTAATAAGATCTCTGAATACGTAGGGGATTTTTCACAACCAATGGATTCCATTTTAAAAGCTATTATAGTCGCAACCTCTATTTGTTTAGTTGGTTTCGGTATAAAAACATTTAGTATAGAGGAATAAATAGGTGATATTATCAGTAAAGTGTAAAAAAATAAAAGTGTAAAAGTGTAAAGAAAGGCGTTCAAATATGATTAAAGAAGTAAGTCTTAGTTTGAGTAAATTTGAAATAGTATATGAAATACATAAAAGTTTAGAGGTATCAAGCGGATCATGTTTGGTTTATGCATCATCAAGAGAAATTGCTAAGATAAAAGTGGAGAAAGAAATTAAACGTAGGTTTAAAGGGGCAAAAAAAATAGTTATTTTCTAATATTAAATAGTATAAAAGTGTAAAAGTATAAAAGTGTAAAATTATTCGTAGGAGTGAGAACCAAGTGGTTGAAACAGAAAGACTACATCTTATAGAGTGGATTGTTCTAATTGATGAAATCCATTTGAATGCCCTCATGCAATTATCAGATGAAGAACTTGAAAAAAGATATATGCTATCAATGCAGAAGGTTAGTGGCGAAATTAAAGATGATTATTAAATGTTTTTACACTTTTTTACTTGTGTAAAAGTGTAAAATTAAGTAGAATAACACAAAAGGAGAAATGAAAAATGACAGTAATTACAATTTCTAATTTCAAAGGTGGAGTTGGTAAAACAACTTTTGCAACTATTTTTGCATACTTATTACAAGAGCAAGGAAAAAAGGTTGGATTAATTGACTTTGATCCACAAGCCAATGCTACTGAAATTATGTTTAATACATTCAAGATGGGTTCAAAGGTAAAAACTAGTCTTTTTGAGGCAATTCAACAAGAAGATTTGCTTAAGTGTGTTGTCAAAGCAAATGCAGAGTTAGATATTTTCCCAAGTGATTTGGATTTAGTAGGTTTTCCAGCACATTTATATGACTTAACTAATGATAAAACAAAGAGATTTTATCTATTAAAATATCTAATAGATCAAATCAAAGAAAATTACGATTATATTATTATTGATGTTCCACCAACAATCAGTGAATTTACTAATAATGCAATTGTAGCTAGTGATTATGTGGCTCTTATTATGCAAACTCATCAACAGTCCTTTGCATCATCGGTAAAATTTATCGAGTATTTAAAAGATCTTCTTGACTATAATGAGAATATTAAGTTAGCTGGAGTTATTCCTTATTTGGTAACTAAAAAAGGAAAAGTGGATAATGAAGTACTTGAAGACTCTAAGAAGATATTTAATGATCACTTATTTAATTCACAAATAATGAAACGTGAACGTATAAAATTGTTTAGTAAAAATGGTATTACTAATGAAGATATGCACGATAAAGCGGTATTAGAAATGTATCAAAATGTAGTTAATGAGTTACTAGAAAGGATTGGGAAAGAATGAGCTTTCAAGATATTGACACAAAAGAGTTTAAATCAGGAAAATCAAACCCTTTAACAAAAGATGAGCAAAAGCCAAAGACTGTATATGCTACACAGACAACTAAGGTTTTAGAAGAAGATCATGCCCGTCTTAAAAAATATGCTTATGAAGATGACAAAAAGATGTTTGAGGTTGCTCATGATGGACTAAAAATGTATGAAATGTTCCATCATGAGGGGAAAAGGTTAGGTCTTTCAACGAACGAGGCTTTTGCTAAGGCAATTGAATTGTTAAAAAATAGTAAATAACCGTTTCAAGGTATAAGATACAGGTTTGATCTTATACCTTATTTAATAATAAATGATGGGAGATTTACTTAATATGATGACATTCGCAATATCCATGTGTATTTTCTCTTTATTAGTTATTTTAATAAATGCTATATCATGGTGGAAAAATAAAGAATTAGATTATGTTGGAGCGAAAAGGATTATTGGAGCAATTATTTGTTTTATTAGTTCATGTATATTGCTTATTTTGATGAAATTATTTGAACCTGCCTATGATATTTTTACAATAGAGGTATTTGGATTATCTTTTAATGAATTGTTATTAAGCTTTTTAGGAGCTGCGCTATTATTATCATTTATTAGAGCTATTAGGTAATAAAAAATAACACAATAATGTTGTGTTATTTTTTATTGTTTAAAATAGTTTTATATTGCTTTTTATTCTTTCCTGGTAAATTATATTTCTTCCTCGCTTCAATACCTATCTTTGCGATTTTTTTAGCTTCTTCTTTTGATAATCGCATAAAGAACCTCTCCCCTTCCGTATTTATATCCATGTTTAACAGATTAGTAAAAATTTATACATACCCCTCTTCCCTACCACATATACATAAAATAAATCTAGGACACTAGGACACTGGTTAAAACTTAAAGTATGAAAGTGGAGGTCAAAATGAAAACAGAAGAAAAAAAAAGGAAGACACGTTCAGATAAAAAAAAGGACATTAAGCCAACGGTTTCTATTAATCTTAAAGAAACAATTTCACGTATTTCCTATATAACTACTACTCCAGTAAAAGATGTGTCGGAGCATATTTGTTCAATTGGTTTATATTCTAAACAAGTAATGGATCTTTTATCAGAATACTTTAGAAGGGATTTAGTATTTGGAAATACATGCTATGTTGGGAATTTAGAAAGAACATCTTTACAACGTCAAAAGATAGCCGGTCTGACAGATCGTATTACAATTCGTTTTACACAGGAAATAGCTGAAAAGATAAATAGTTTGGCTTATGCATTAGATGTAACACCTTCTAAGGCTACAGCAATATTGTTGGAAGTGAGTTTGAAAAACTCAACTATTACAAACAAGTATTTAAAAATGTATTTACAAGAACAATTAGATCCTGGAAGGCTAAGGGAGTTAAAAAAGATTATAAAGTTTATTAATCAAAATAATCCATATGAAGAAGAGTTTTCTTGGACAGAATTTATGTCTTATATTTTTGAAGAGGTAAAAAGTAATACAAAGAATATCCCTGGAGCTATAAATGAATGGATAGATAAATATAAATAGTTTTTTACACTTTTACACTTGTGTAAAAGTGTAAAAGTGTTATAATGAATATATCATAATCTTAATAATTAGTTGGGAGAGTTATTATGGCAACGCAATATCATTTAGATGAAAAAATATATACAGATCACGCAGAATGGAAAAAGGCTATTGCTAATGATTGGTTTAAAAAATACAACCAATATATGATTAAAGAATTTTTCTATCTTGGACGGAAATTTGAATTTGAAGGTCATGTACATGAGGTATTAAACAATGATGCTGAAGAGGATAAAATGAAGGGCTGGTTAAAATTAAAAGTTTCTGGGAATAAATCTTATGAAGTTTATATTCACCCTAGAAAAATATTACGAGATAAACCCGAATTAAGAAATGAGCTTGATCTTAGCTTAGAAGGAAAGACGGTCATTTCTAACATAAGTGAAAATCATGAACAAATGAAATTGTTTTTGTGAGTTTGATAGATATATAGATTTTTTACACTTTTACACTATCTTCAGAGTGTAAAAGTGTAAAAGTGTAAAAGTATAAAAACGGGAGTGAAAATCATGCAACTTAATCTTTTTAGAGAAATAGTAGTGGACAATTTTGCTGGAGGCGGTGGTGCTAGTACAGGAATAGAAATGGCAACCGGTTTAAGTGTTGATATAGCAATTAATCATGATCCAGCTGCTATTGCTATGCACAAAGTAAATCATCCCGATACAGAACATTATTGTGAATCCGTATGGGAGGTAGATCCAAGAAAAGCAGTTAAAGGACGCAAGGTAGCCTTGTGTTGGTTTAGCCCAGACTGTAAGCACTTTAGTAAGGCAAAAGGCGGAAAACCAGTTGAAAAAAATATAAGAGGTCTTGCATGGGTAGCTGTTCGCTGGGCTGCAACAGTAAGACCACGTGTAATTATTCTAGAGAATGTAGAAGAGTTCAAAACATGGGGACCATTATTAAAAGATGGAAAGCCAGACCCCAGCAAGAAAGGAAAAACATTTCAATCCTTTGTTAATGCATTAAATAAATTAGGATACCAGGTAGATTATAAAGAACTACGAGCATGTGATTATGGAGCACCTACAATTCGCAAACGTTTATTTTTAATAGCACGTTGTGATGGAAAAGAAATAACTTGGCCTAGTCCTACACATGGAAAACCACAGAGCGATTTGGTTAAAAAAGGGTTATTAAAACCTTGGAAAACAGCAGCAGGGATTATTGACTGGTCCATTCCATGCCCTTCTATTTTTGATCGGAAAAAACCTCTTTCAGAAAATACACTTAGAAGAATTGCAAGAGGTGTTAAAAAATTTGTAATTGATACTCCACAACCATTTATTGCAAGAATTGGACAAACTAAATTTGGTGGAGATCGTCTACAGTATTCCCTAAATAAACCTCTAACAACCATAACGACAAAAGCGGAGCATTTACTTATAGCACCAACTTTAATTCAGATGGGATATGGAGATAGCGAAGGAAGAAGAGTATTGGATTTAAACAAACCATTAGGAACTATTACAGCTGGTGGAAATAAGTTTGCTATTGCAACTGCTTTTGTAGCACAACACTTTGGAAATTCGACAGGACATGCTATTAATCAGCCATTATCAACTGTAACTGCTGTTAATAAGGCTAGCTTAGTTACAGCATTTCTTACTAAATACTATGGAACGGATACAGGACAAGATTTAGAATCTCCATTACATACAGTAACAACTAAGGATCGTTTTGGCTTAGTAACTGTTCATGGAAAGGATTATCAGATAGTTGATATTGGAATGAGAATGTTAGAACCAAGTGAACTGTTTCTAGCTCAAGGTTTTCCAGAAGATTACATAATTAATCAAGATAATGAAGGAAATAAGTATTCAAAGGCAAAACAAGTAGCTAGGTGTGGGAATGCTGTACCGCCCCCTTTTGCTGAACATTTAGTAAGAGCGAACTTACCAGAGATTTGTATAGAAAATGAAAAAAATATATTTAAACAGGCTGCTAATATATAAAAATGTACAAAAGCACATAAAGTTTAATAGGTATAGATTTTTAATGAGATACAATTATAGATTGTATAACTTAACCCATAAAGTTGCATGCGAATAACCCATAACTTTGCATAAAATTATCGGTTTTTAAGTCTAATGTTGCAAAAACATCTTTCAAAATAACCCATATAATTGCAGAAAATTTATTTTGGAAGCATATCATTGCATAACAAAAAAGAAGCATAAACCTGCATTTTGTACAAAGTTATGCTTCCTTTTATAAGGTGCGACATTTTAAAACTTAAATTTCTATTTAGATAAATTCCGCTTAGCTTACAGTTGAACCTCCTGAACTAGCTAGATTTATTCTCTCATGTTCATCTGCATAATTTTTATAATCATAGACACACAAAATTTTTCTATAATTCGTAGATTTCTTGTTATCATAATTCCTTAAATACTCTTCAACTGTGTCTAGTGGAATTCTCTCGTTTATTACTCCTAATATTATAGCTAAGTTCTTTTTCGATTGTGATATATCTTCATCTTGTAAAATTCCATTAATACTTGTATGCTGTTGTGCAAAATCCGTTACATTATCAATTATATTAGTTATTTTCTTATTTTGATTGCCTTTCAATACACTAGAACTTTCAAGCTCTGATTGAATTTTACTAAATGCGTATATAGGAAAATATTGAGTCTTTGGAATCCTATGCTTGTCAATTAACTTTAATAATTGATGGTTAGATTCATCTATAATCTTAAAATAATTTTCCATTAGCTCTGAAGTTGTTTGAAAATCATAAGTGATTGTTCTTAATGATCCAATGGCTAAGACCTTTTCGCCATTTTTTAATGAATCTACATCCTCTGTAATACTAACTTGTATATTACCTCCTGCATAAATTTCTTTAGCTATATTTTGTACTTTTCTAATATCCATTGCAGATACGGGCAAGTTTAAATCTGCTAAGTGTTTATAAATTTCTAAAAAATTATCAGTTTTAATTTTATTAATACGGATTGTAGAAAATCCTCTCATATCAATATCATGATCAGTAACTTCTGTACTCTGCGATCCTTCATCATATTCTACGAGTAAAAAGTTTTTCCTGATTTTTTCTGCTTGTTGAGTATTAGGATTTATATATGTAAAAATAGTTTTAAGAATTCCTTTAATGTTATTATCACCTATATTATAACCTAAAAATATTATTGGGTTATGAATAAACAGGGATAATAATTGTGCCCTAATAAGCTCATATTTATCATCAAAATCCTTATAGTCATCATCTGTAATAATAATTTTATTAGGGTCTTTAACACATCCGTGTATTTTGTAAACAGAACCATAAGGATTACTTAATAAAATATTGTTACCAATTAATTGTTCAAATTCAAAAATATCCTCTATAAAACTATCATAATTTGTAGTAATCACTGAGCCAATATTTTTCCTTACTTTCTTCAGTTCAGAAATCTCATGTATTTGGCTATCCTTAATTATATAATCAGATAATATTTGTGAAATATATAATTTAAAACGACTAATATTAATACCATTTTCCATATTATTATAGAAAAGATCGTTAATTTCCTTAAACTCACCATTACGATCACTCTTTAATACTTCGTTAAATTCTAATTCAAGATCTTTCGCAATTTTAGTGTAGTCATACTCTCCATCTTTTTCATATTTTGACTTCAGATCATAATAAAATTCATTTGATCCTTTAATCTTATTTGAAATGTATAAAAGTAGACCATCCCATGTAAAAGAATTTTCTAAATACCTAAGGCTTAGTCCAGTACCCACAAACAGTACTGGATGATTAGTAAAATTTCTAATGAAATCGCTAATATGCATCTAATTCCCTCTTTTCGTTTTATTGATTCAAAATATAATTCCAAGCTCAGTATGTACCTTGATTTTTAAAAATTAATATGTTTTTAAATGATTAATCAAATTATACCATTTAATATAAAACTAAATGTTCTAGCGTACGAATTCTTTCAAGATATAACATCTTAATATCTAATCAATGATGACGATATCATTTCATTCTAAATTAAAATTCCTGTAAAAACTTTACGGAAGCATATCCTTGTACAACAAAGAAGGAAGCATAAACCTGCATTTTATGCAAAGTTATGCTCCCTGTTATAGATTGCACTTAAAGTAAAAAAAATCCTCAAAAGTTTATTATTTTACACTTTTACACTTGTGTAAAAGTGTAAAAGTGTTATAATAGAATTATAAGTTGATAAGGAGAGATTCATTATGATAAATATTGTTCCAGAAAAAGATATTGATATGTTAAAAGCATTAGCACATCCAGTTAGATTAGATATAGTAAATGAACTTATAAAAAAAGGTGGTTGTAATGTTTCACAACTAGTTGAGGAAATTAATATCCCACAGTCAACAGTATCACAGCATTTAACAAAACTAAGAACAACAGGAATTGTTAGGTTCAATAAATTAGGACAGGAATCTTATTATAGAGTGGAAAATGCAAAAGCTAAAGCCATTGTTGAAGTTTTGTTAAAACATTAATAGAGAGGGGATTTACAAGTGAAAAAAACTGAATATGAAAAGCCTCACTGTCAATGTGGGGCTGATCTTAGATTTATAGGTGATTTATCAGTTATTGCATCAATTGATAGTAACGGTCGCCCAAGTCAAGTTGGCCTGTCTATAGGAAAGGATCATAGGGTTTTCCGTTTATGGTGTCCTCTATGTAACTTCGAATATAGGGGATCAGTAGATGAAACAGGTAGAATTATTAGGGGAAAGAAATTCATGTCAGAAATTAATTATAAGGTGATTTAGATATGAATAAAGTGAAAATAAAAGCGAAAGATAAAAAATTAATTAAATTCTTGATTTGTATTCTAATGTTAATTGCAATTGGTTTAGCGGTAATGTCGATTGCTAATTGGGGAGAAAATTGTCTTAACGAAAGTAATAAAGAGTCTGCTATAACGATAGAACAGAGTAGAGAAAATGTGAAGATAGCGGAAAAAATGGTTGAAAAAGAACTGAATACTAGTAGTAAGTATTTTCAAATGATAAATAGAACAGGTAACTATTTCTTGTTTGGGACATACCTAAATTCAAATACAGGGTCGTATTGGATAGATAAAGATTTACAAGCTGAAGTACAACTGAATGGTGAGTGTTATATGGTATCTTTTGAAACCAAAAGAGTAGATTCAAAAAATGAAGAAATAGAAATGTATGAACCAGTAAAAATTATTAAGCTTATTAAACAGTAACCTTAATATATAAGCCTATAGCGTTGACAAAAGCGAAAGTGTAAAAGTAGAAAAATAGTTTAGGAGGAAAAGAGATGGTCTATATATTAGAAAGATCTTATTCATGTATAAAAGTACTATTAGTAAGTATCATATTAATAAAGTTTTCATTTGTTTTTCCTCAATTTAGTTTTAATATTTTTAAATTTATATTTTGCATAATTTGTTTATACTTTTTTCTAAATGCAATTTGGAAACTTATAAAATGGGTTATTGCCCCTATCATTATTTTTTTCGGAATTATAGCGATAATGAACGGTAAAACAGATATTTTTCTGAATGGTATTCTAGAATTTTTGAAAAGCGTGTTTATGTTTTAAGTGGAGGAAGAAATAATGTTTGCCTCAGTATTATGGATCTTAAGTATTTCTTGTATGTGCTTCTTTATTTTATATATATTTTTTAGCTTATTATATGTAGTGCTGGAACTTCCAGATCCCTTAGAAAAGGTAATAAGAATTGTATTTCCAGCAATTTTCACATGTATGATAATGTTGAGCATAGTAGAAAGAACTTTATAGAAGGAAATACCCGAACCAAGAATCCCCTATGGCTTGGTTTCTTTTTTTTATGTTATAATACGGTACACGATTTTGACTAAAAAGGAGTATATAAAATGACTTTTGACCATCTAACAGAGGAATACCATTTATATATGCGAAAAAATGGACGTAAAGATTCTTCAATTACTCGTTACCTTTATGATATTAATTCATTTTTTAATTGGCTTCAAACTCACCAGAATGTCTCAAAATCACTTTTAAAAGAATTAGATAGTAATGATATTGAACAGTATTTATCCTCTCTTAAATCGTTAAAAAGATACAAAAATTCAACACTGAAACAAAAATATATACATATTAAAAGCTGCTTAGATTATTTCAATGCAAAAATAGAAGTAAACAAAGATCCTTCATCTAATTTAAAAGAAAATAACTTTGCAACTGATGAAGAAATACATAAGCTCTTATCCATTATAAAAAGCTACGATGGGCTTTCAGAAAACCAAGCAACAGGAAGACCTTATATTATAAATAGAAATACGCTATTAGTACATTTCATGCTTTATTACGGACTTTCTGTTAATGATTTGGTAACTTTGACAATGAAAAATGTAAATTTAGGTACAGGTGTGATTACACCTGGTAAAGATTCATTGCTTGCTAGACAAATACAACTTTCAAAGGACGATCAAAAGCTGTTATTCGCCTATTACAAAGAGATTCCAGATATATTAAGACCTCAACAGCATTCTGATCATTCCCTGTTTATTGCCTTTGATTTCGCACGTAAAGCATTTCGATGGGATTATGGTCTAGATGCACCAAAACCTTTTACAAAGGTTGCTATACAGCGGATGCTTCAAAAAGAGAATAAAAGAGCTAATATACATGTTACTCCAACCACTTTAAGAAACCGTTTTATATTAAACGCTCTTCGTGATGGAATAGATCCGCTTCAAATCAAATTAATGTTAGGTTTAAAAAGTCCCAAATCTCTATACCCTTACATCAAATTTTTCCATGAATTGGTAAGTAAAAATAAAATTTAAAACACGAACAATATTTCTTGGCCAAAATTCCTGAATACACCAAATTACGAACTTTATCTAGCCCTAGTATCCAGGTAACAGCTGCTAAATCCGAATAATAAAATTGAATACTAGTATTCAATTTATAATTTCAGAAAGCAAAAAACTATAATATTTTTGAATACTAGTATTCAAAAATAAAAGGAGATTCTACTTATGATTACAATTGATAAAATTAATGCTGAATTATATAGAGCTTATAATATCTTTAATCATCATTTTTTTGAAGGAACATTACCTTCTGCAGCAATTACAATTCAAAGCTCTTATCATCATAAATTGGCAATGGGATGGTGTACTACAAAGGAAATATGGGGCGATAAAGAAGGAAACAATAAATTATACGAGATTAACATTAGCGCAGAATACATAGATTACGAATTCTATGAAACTATGGATACACTTCTCCATGAAATGGTTCACTTGTACAACAAAGTACATGATATTCAAGATACTTCAAGAAATAATACCTATCATAATAAAAATTTTAAGGAAAGGGCTATTAAGAGTGGATTTATGTATGAAACGGATAAACCTGATCCAGTTTATGGTTGGTCCTTTGCAAAACTTAGTGATGAAACAAAAAAAATTATTTCAAAGATGGAGATTGACCAATCTATTTTTACTATTTCTCGGAAGGGACGAGAACAATTTCAACGCATTCAAGAAATAAGTGATACTATTAACTCAATAGAAGCTGCATTAATAGATTCAAATAATAATGTTGCTGTTGCTACAACACCAGCAACCCAGGAAAAAAAGAAAAAAAAGTCTTATTACAGATGGACCTGTCCTGGTTGCGATCTCATTGTAAGAACTACTAAATTAAGTGCAAATATTAAATGTGGTGATTGTAATGAAACTCTGGAAGTAGATGAATAAAAGCAAATGAAAAATCCCTAATGTAATTATTAAAAAACGGATTCTCAGATTCAGTTTTAACAGCGCTTTTACAACTTTTTAATGTATTTATATTAAAGGAACATATAATGCTATATATAGGCTAATAACAATCTTATAATTAAGATCTATGCAAACTATTAAAATAACAATCATAAATATAAGAATTTCAAACAAATTGATTAACAATTATTATATTAGTTGATATAATAATTATTAGCAGCTAGTATATTTTTAAACAGTGTGTATAAACTAATAAAGACAGGATGCGTCAACATCCTGTCCAAGTAACTGCTACCGCAAGGTGGTCGGTTGCTAAATTAAATTATCTTTTTTTAGAACCGCCCTTTCGCTTGCAGGCATTTTTTGAACTGGACCCGAAAAGTTAGACACATATTTAAGCAGCTAATAAGGATTGAATTCTGTATTTTACAGGAGGCAATCCTTTTAATTTTGCCTTAATCCTTTTATTATTGTAATAATAAATATAATTCTCTAGTTCTTCCCTAAAGTGTTCCATACTTTCAAAATCTTTAAGATAAAGTAATTCAGATTTTAATAAGCCAAAGAAATTTTCAATGACTGCATTATCTAAGCAATTTCCCTTACGGGACATACTTTGAGTTATATTATTTTCTCTTAAAATATATTGATACCTATCCATTTGATAGTGCCAACCTTGATCTGAATGAAGGATAGGAGTATCTTCTTTATCCAAGCATTTTAAAGCCTTATCTAACATCCTTTCGACTAGAAGGAATGTAGGGCGTTTCTCAATATTATAGGAAATAATCTCACCATTAAACAAGTCTAGAATAGGAGATAGGTAGAGTTTTTCACCAAACAAATGAACTTCAGTAACATCTGTAACCCACTTTTCATTAGGCTTAGAGGCCTTGAAATCACGCTTTAAGACATTTGGCGCTACCTTCCCAACCTTCCCACGATAAGAGCGGTATTTAGTGATTCTTACCAACGATTTTAACCCTAATTGATTCATTAAGCGAAGGACGGTTTTGTGGTTAATGGTATAGCCCTGATTACGTAATTCAAGTGTGATACGCCTATAGCCATATCGCCCTTGGTGTTCCTGAAAAATCTGCTTAATCCTTTCTTTAACCTCGTTATATTTATCTTCACGACTCATTTGTTTCACCCAGTAATAATATGTACTACGAGCCATTTCAGCCGCTTTAATCAAGTCGATAATTTTATATTCATGCCTTAACTCATATATTATGTGTGCTTTGTCTTTTTCAGAGATTGTTGTTTTTGTTGAATTAAGGCGTGTAACTTTTTTAAATAAGCATTTTCCATGCGTAAGTATTCAATTTCTTTTTGTAAATCATTTTGAGAGTTAATATTTTGTTTTTTCTTAGGTGCAATAGCCTGTTTCTTCTTCACAGTGGAGTACCCCTTACTTGTTTTACGAAGAGCATCTATCCCCTGTGATTCTAGCATTGATCGCCACTTCCTAACGGTACGAGGAGATGGAACGTTGAACATAGCGGCCGCTTGTAGGGGCGAAGCTCCTGTATTGTTCATAAAATTCAATACTTCCATTTTAAACTGCATGTCATACCTTGTACATTTAGAGTTTAAGGACTCTATTCCTTGTTCTCTAGTACGTGCCACCCACTCTTTTAATAACGATATACTGACTTGATATTTTTTGGCAGTCACTTTAAAAGAATCATTTGTATTTAAATAATGTTCAACGGCATTTCTTTTTAATTCGAATTTATATTTTCTAGACATAATAAAACCGCACCTCCAATTGTTAGTTATTTGTCTAACAAATTGGGTGCGGTTCATTTTAGGGGCGGTTCTTTTACGTTTACTGCCGATCTTTTTGACAAGCTTATTTGCATAAGCTGTCACAAATACTGTAAAAAAGATTTTTACAGCATCTTGCAATAAATTAAGTAAAAAATCCATGTAAAGTCACCTCCTTTCTCTCTTAAATAAGAGAAAGGATAGCAACTCGACCGCCCTCACAATATACAATTACTTATTTAAGTTTACCATTTTTATCCCCATACCATCTACTAATTTATCTATTTCAAGTGAAATTCAATAGAAAAATACAAAGATCCTATCTATACCTTGCAACAGGTACAAATAGAATCTCACAAGTAATTATTTTAAGTTTTTCGCTATCGCATATATAACTGGGACACTAACAGAATTACCAGCCTGTTTAAATAGTTGAGTATCTGAATTTACCTGTCTAGCTTTCTCAAATTGTTCATCACTGAATCCCTGTAGTCTCCAACATTCTTTTGGAGTAAGTCGTCTAATTCTATGATTTTTTGTGAGTACTGCTTGATTACAAGCAGTATCTAATGTTTGAGCAACCCTTTTCCCCACTCTGCCTCTCCTAGTTGTACTACCAGGTACAGAAAAATTAATGCTATCACCCATTTTTGCCTCACTATACCCTTTTTTTGTCGCTTCTCTAATACGTACTTTATATGTTTCCATAATACTCTTCCTCCCTTTATCTCTATTTTAAGCTTATTATTTAACTAAAATTTTAGGAGAATCCCCACATGTAAGGGTAGGTGATAGCTTTTTAGGATCATATATATGTCCACTTTTCCCCCACCCACTAGGATTTACATTTCCTAGTTTTCTAATACGAGTCTTTGAGTGATTTTGTCTGACAGGAAATACTTTTCTGGTACTTTGTCGCTGTCTTCTAGAATGTCCAATAATGAATACTCGTTCTCTATTTTGTGGCACTGGTCTTTCTGGAGTTGAGAAATCTTTTGTGTTAAGCAAAGTCCATGCAGCATCATACCCTGCTTCATCCAGGCTAATGAGAATTCTGGAAAAGTCCCATCCTCCGTTAACTGAAAAGAGGTTTTTAACGTTTTCAATGAACAAGTACTTAGGTTTATCCTCTTCTTTTTGGCTTTTGAGAAGTTCAATCGTTTTGTAAAATAGTCCAGATCTTGCTCCTGCAAGTCCGGTTGCTCTTCCTGATGCAATGGAAATATCGGTACAAGGAAATCCGAACGTCCACACATCTGCTTTTGGTATTGCTCCTGGTTTAATATTGTTAATGTCATTTTCTGTCCATTCCCCTTCCGTATTATGTATAGCTTGATATGATTTTCTAGCAAATTTATTCCATTCCACATATCCAATACATTTATGGGATGCTTCCTCCATTCCTACCCTAAAGCCGCCAATACCAGCGAAAAAATCTATAAATGTTAATGACACACAAATCCACTCCTTTACAAATCAATAAGTTAAAAAATGATTGAAACAAAAAAGGCTGCAAACTAGTATTGTGTACTAGCTTGCAGCCTTCGATTTTTTCGTTTCGGCTAACCTTAATGTTTTGGTTTCTCTCATCATAATAGGAATTGAATTACAATATTGTATTTGAATTTCTCCAAAACCTGTGTCCGGTGGAGAAAAAAATGTTGCATCACCCTTCGAATCAATTATGTATATTCCTTCCTTCTTCATTTATCCATCCTCCTTTTAAGAACATGTGTTCTTAAATAATAGTACAATATTTTTACTAAAAGTGCAAATATTTTATTTTAAGTTAAATTTTACATTACTTTTACACTTTTACACTTGTGTAAAAGTATAAAAAGGTGTATTATCTTATTAGAGCTTCTTATACCTAACTTGAAAGGTGGGATTCTATGAATCATAAAGAAAAACAACAATCAAATACGATAGAGGGATACAGTAGGGAAGAACTAGTAAAGCTAAATGAAGACGTATTGTGTTATGCACAAGCAATCAATGGCTTACCAGCTGATCACAAAGATTCTCTACAGAAAAGAGGTTGGTTACTACCTTTTTTATACGGATATGATAGTCTACTTTGGAAAAGGTGGGATTATTGGTTTGATATTATTCACGCTGGTACAATAGAGAGTGCTGGTCCAATACCACAAATTGAATGGGTAACCTCTAATAATAAAGGGTTTGAAACAACTATAAAAATGATTCAAAAGTGTTTAGATTATCATGAAGCAAGTATGAGTACATTTATTCAGTGGTTACACTGGGGATTGGCGTTAACTAAAACCTCCCCAAAAATAACAGAAAAATTGAGTCAGCACTATTATAAACACTTTAATATTTTCTTAATGCAAAAATACCCAAGTGATTATATGTCGATTATCCTATGTGAACAAACAGGAAAGGGATATAAAGAAGGTTTAGGCTACTTTCCAACCCCTTTTCAGCTAAGTATTATGATGACCTACGTAGTATATAAAGACATAAATAACCCTTTAAAACGAGAAGAATATAAACAAAAGACTGTATATGATCCGTGTGTTGGCTGCGGTTCAACATTTCTCCCTGCTTCAAACTATTCTTTAAAAGGGTTTGCTCAAGATGTGAGTAGAACTGCTTTAGACTTACTTAAAATACAATGTATGTTATATGCCCCCTGGTTTGCTTTTCATCCAGAACATATACAAGGCTTTGAGAATAAATCTTTAATGAGTAACGAAAAGCAACTAGAATTTATTTTTTAGATTTTAATTTTACACTTTTACAAAAGTGTAAAAGTGTAAAATTAAAACGTTGAAATCTATTAAATATGAGGTGTCCGTATGAAAAAATACTTAACTCTATATCTAATAATCTTTTGTACCCTATACAGTACTATAACCTTAATAGAGTTCTCACAAACACCTATACTGACAGAAATATTACAAAGAATATTAGCCCCTCTTTCTAAATGGTATATTGGTATTCCTATTGTTTTATGCTCTATAAGTTTTGGTATTTGTAGAATTTTTCAACCTAAATACTCTAAAATCTTCCCGTTTATCGGAATAATGATTTATATGATATATAGCCTTCTAGGGCCAATGTTTAAGCTCTATATGAAACTATAATTTATAACATAAAAACAAATAAAAAAAGAAAGTTCCTTGTTAGCTTGGCGGCACACAGGAACTCTCTTTAAACGATAAAAGATGATAAGGATGATTAAAAATGGCTAACACCCTATATAAGTTAACTACTAGTGAGATTATTTTATCACAAAATCAAAGTAAAAGTGAATCATTCAAAACTTTCTTTTCTTCTGCTTTGAGAAATCAATACCGAAAGTTAAATCTATGGTTTGGAATTGAAGAATGTTTATCTGATCGTATTATTTATTATGGCACTCTATTTCTTATGTCCCTTATTCCAGCTGTTACTTACTTCATTTCCGAACTACTATACTAAATACTTTTTACACTTTTACACTTGTGTAAAAGTGTAAAAAGTATTATAATGTATTTAACAAGACAATAACTAAGGGTGAAAAATAATGAAACACGTTGATACAATAGAAACAGACGGCTGGAACATTTCAGTAAATGAGATCTTTACTAATGGACGTATGCCATATCGTTTAAAAGTAACAAAAATTGAAATTGAAAATGAACAAGCAAATCCAAATGATGCAAAAATTTATTGTGTTGCAGTCGATTTAAAAAATGAAAAAAAATTATTTCATACTGTCGATGTACCAGAAGGTGATTCAAATAGAGCCTGGTATATTAATGAATTCTGGTCTAAATAAAGTGAAACTTTAATCAGTGGGGTTTTTTTTCATCCCCCACCTAACTTCTTTGATTCCGCTGAATTTTGAGGTGGGAGTCTTACTGCCCGTTAGTGCGGGATAAAGATACAAATTATATTCACCTCCCTTCTCAGGTGATGAAAAAAACACTTTAGAGCTTTTAAACTATACAAGTATTAATGTAATAGATTTTGAATTTTGTCGAAAAACGAGGTGATCGATATGCATTTACACATTGCAAGATTTAAAAAGATTGGAAATTTAACAGTTAGGTTTGTAAATGAAAAAGACCAACTTGAAATCAAAGTACACATTAATCATCACTATTACAAGGAAGCAAATATTCAAATCGATCAGCAGCTTCTTATCGATAAGGGAGCTATGAAAAGAAGAGGGGCATTAAAACAAGCTCAGAGTTGGTTACAACGTAATAAACAGTTCGTCGTGGATGTTATCGATAAACAATTTTCAACGTTTTGGTGATTTTATAACAAAAGCATTATTGTATTACAATTTGAATTTTATTAAGAAATGGGGAATGAGAAATGGCTATTGAAGCACATAAATGCAACGTTAAAGGATGTAATGGTCTTGTAGTTTTTGAAAATGCTGATTTTGATTTGCAAAATCCTGACACAATTAAAGGAGTTTATGCACTTGATGATCCTAGTTGTAACGTTTGCGGAAAAGAATTTTTAGTAGTACCTAGCTATTCTGTCATTGAGCTTGATGCAGAAACACAAGAATTTGAAGAAATTGAACCAGCTTGTATTACTGAATGGCAGAATCAAAAATTTTAATCAAAGCGTTAATTGGTAGAGTTTCATCAAATTTGAATTTTGTACAGAAATGAGGGGATAAAATGAATGAGGTCAAAGCGCCAATAGATGAATGCCCTCATTGTGGCTCTAGGGAAGGATATTATACGAAAGTACAAATATCTGGTTCGTCTATTTGGAGACACAATTTCGATGGGAGCGAACGTGAGAACGGAGATTTTCATGATTCTCTAAATTATAAGGGCAGTAAATTTTCGTATTGTATTGATTGTAATAAAAGAATTTTTAAAATGGCTGATTTATAACAAAATAATTATTTAAAAGAGTTCAACCCCTAACGGTGCGTGCAAAGGGGCTGTGATTAACAAACTCTTACTAAAAACACACGAGATTGATGAAGAAAAATAACAATTTATCTATTGCATTATACCACTAAACTAATTTAAATTTCAACTTGATAAATTTTCGTATTTATTCACTTTATCAAAATACCTCTTGTCTGTTCAAAAGCCACTAAAACTTTAAAATAATAGACGCATATTTATAGACCTATATTTGATTGTTCATGTAAAATAAGAACGTACAGAATACCCTATTTTGTATGTGATCCTGCAAGATATAACTTGTGGGATTTTTTATTTTCTTATAATCACATTATCCATAGTTAGAATTACCACATAAAACCCTTCTGTGAAAATATTACATTTAATTACACCCAAACCAACTGGTAACTTTTTATTTTGCTTCTGATGTAAATATTAAATTCAAAATCTCAGCTAAGATTATATCTGATGGAATCATAAATTTATTGGAATTTGATGTACGTCTTGGAGAAAAATTTCTAATAATACCCTTTTGATAATGATCATTAAATATAGCGTATCCTTAACTTTTATATAGCAAATAGATATAGGTTACCACAAACACGAATAGCCCAGTATCAATTTAGGGAAACTGAACCAGGCAATTTTCACATATGTATTGTTAACAAATTAAAAAACAATAATATCCCTATTGTGACATTTTTTCAAACACTTGATGTATATAGGCGCACCAGGCTATGTATGTGTTGATTATTCGTGACGATCTCCTGTTCCTTCTCGACTGAATACACTATGATCAGTAGTTTAACCAATCGAAATTTATGCATAAAAAAGTTTCATTTAACCGCATTATAATTATTCTCAATTTTCTTTCGTTTTATACGTCTAAATTTTAGATGCGGTAAGTTATGGGTAATTTGATAACACAAATACATATTATTGTTTACAAATTCGCTTCTACCAATTCTTTTATAACTTGCAATTCCGCCTCTTGCTGGAATTCTTCTAACTTTGCAAAAATGGTTTCTTCCGTGAATTTTATTTCAGTGCCTTTCATTTCTTTCATCCACATTTGAAACATATTAATAGAACGATTCCGTGATTCTTCAAAAATATAATTTTTATTCTCTTCTAACAAATCATCAAACTCTCTTTTCCATTGCTCATCTAAAGATTTTTGAACCTTTCCAGGAGTTAGACCCAAATGTTCCAATAATCCAACAGCCTTATCTCCTAAAATTAAACGCTCTATTCCATTAACTATTTCTTTTATTTCAGGATCTTTATCCATTTGCTTATATTTAATATTGATAACATCATTATCTTTCATCAAAAAGAACGCCCCCTTCTTGATTAATAGTTCAACATACAAATGTAAATCTCCTATATTAGAATCTCTTTTCAAGATAAATTAAAAACGATCCACAAGAGAGTATTGTATAATTTCTTCCTACAAATTCTGCACATTCATTACCAAAGGTACTCATTTCCAAAACATCCACCATGACTTCTTTTTCAAACTAACTGCTGCTATTTCTTTCTGTGCCGATACAATAGTACGTTTTGCTCCTTGTATCTCTCTGACCATCTTCATAAGATTATCGTCCCTTAACTCTAACCTTTTTTCTATCCTTTCTTCTCGTTCCTCCCGATCTTTCATATCTTCCTTTATTAATCTATTTCTTTCTTTAATGTCCTCTTCAATTAATTTATTCTTTTGATCTATACGATCACCTAGTCTTTTTTCCACTTCTAATAGATTTGCTTGCTGCACCTTATTAATTTCTTCTATCATAGCGCTATATTGTTGTTGATATTGATATTGCATTTGATAAGGACCGGGATCTGATCCCTGGGACTCCTCTTTCTTATTAGCGATTCCAAACTGCTTTGCAATCATTTTCGCAGCTTTTTCTAAAGTCATACCATCTTGCTTACTCAATTCTACTAACTGTTCAATAAGTACAACGTCAAACTCTGTATATTCCCTTCTACCTCGACTATTCTTTCTTACATCATACCCTTCACGTTCAAGGACATCCGAATACTTTCTAAGTGTGCTACCACTCACCCCTAAACGACTATAGACCTCATTGCTGGTATATACTATCTCCGCTTCTGACATAGCGCTACGCCACCTCCTATAAGGAGAATTCCATATTAAAGCTCCAATACCTCTTAATATTCATTGACGAAGCTCGCACAGTCTTTGCTATGTTTTGTCGGAATAAAGGAATTTGAAAATAAATAAAATTTCTTTAGATATTTACTTAAAATATAAGGTCAGGATGAGTATAATCCGAAACATGCAGTAAAAAAAGGAGGATATATTATGAAAAAGAAAAAGAAAAAAGCACATAAAAGAAAGAACAAATCTAGCTTAAAGATTCGTTTTTGGGGTTTTGAACTCTTCTTCAAACATATTTCTTAAATAAACATTTATATTTTTAAAACCTCTTTATAAAAGAACGCAAGTTCGTATATAATAAGAACAGACGTTCTTTTGTTTTAAGGAGGAATCACAGTGTATGACTATTCAATCCTACCGAATAGAATCATCTTATGTGTTGATTTACGTAGCTTTTATGCTTCAGTAAGTTGCATTAAAATGGGTTTAGACCCTATGCATACAAAGTTGGCTGTAGTCGGCGATGTAAATAGAAATGGTTCAATCGTTCTTGCTGCAACACCACCCTTAAAAGCCCTGGGCGTAAAGAAGATGGCAAGGCTCTACGAGATTCCTCGAAGAAAAGATATTCTTGTTGTGAATCCGATTATGGGAACATATATAAAATGCTCTAATTACATAACAAAACTAGCTTTACAATACGTCCCTTATGAGGATTTCCACCAATATTCATGCGATGAATTTCTGTTGGACGTTACTGATAGCATTCATTTATTTGCTAACGACCCATACGAATTCGCTTTGAAATTCAAACGTGAAATATATGAACATACACGCATTGAATGTACGATCGGAATTGGTCCGAACCCTTTAATGAGTAAGGTAGCTTTAGATATTGAAGCAAAGAAAAACAAAGAAGGAATCGCACATTGGAAGTATGAAGATGTCCCAACAAAATTATGGAGCATACGACCACTCAATAAATTTTGGGGCATTTCGTACAAAACAGAAGAAAAATTGAATCGAAAGGGGATACATTCTATTGGGGATTTAGCCAATTACCCCCTTAAATACTTAAAACAAAGCTTCGGCAAGATCGGGGAGGAATTGCACTTACATAGCAACGGTATCGACTTCAGCCGTATTTCGGAGAAATACGTCCCTGCTACAACTTCAATCGGAAAAAGCCAAATTCTAATGCGTGACTATACAATAGAGGAATTCCCAATTGTTCTATTGGAACATATTGAAGAAGTCTGTTATCGCCTTAGAAGACAAAACAAACTTGCTCAAACCGTTCAATTCTCTGTCGGTTATAGCAAGAGTTATAACGGTGGTATTAGAAAAACACATACTTTAAATCGTCCGACTAACCTAACAATGGATATTTATAAGATTTGTACATACTTTTTGCATCAACAATATACTGGAGAACCCATCCGCAGCATAAACATATCCTTAACAAACCTAATCCAAGAAGGGGAAGAACAAATTTCTCTTTTTGATAATGTTACGAAACGAGAACAAGAAGTTAAGTTAACAAAAGTAATGGATGAAATACGAACAAAGTTTGGGAAGAACAGTATTTTACGAGGGATTTCCTACACGCATAGCGCTACAGCTAGACATAGAAACACACTAATTGGAGGCCACAAATCATGAATAATGCTAATATGCCAAAAGGAAGAAAAATGGTCAAATGGACTCCATTTGCCGCATTGACATCTCAATTTGACGGGATACGTGAAATGATTAAGGAGCAAAACAAGGTAACCCGTCCAATCTTAACAACTGAAGAAAAGGAACGAATTGAAAACATGTTATTATGTTCCTTAGTATCTGAAGAGGAAATAATGATTACATATTATGAGGACGGTTATTTGCTCTCTAGTTATATGACCGTTGTTGATATTGACTCGTCAAATAGCGCTGTTGTATGTACAGATGCTTTTCATAACAAGATGAAACTGCTATTCTCTAATATAATAGATGTAAAATAGAATGAATTGATGTAATCACGTTTGCATAATTAAAAAGGAGTGTAAAAATGCAAGGGAATCAGATAAGAAAGGACACAGCAAGAGCAGTTATTCATAATGATATAAATAACTATCCCTTACTAAATATACCTATGATCATTAATGAGAAAGATGGAATGATTTACGAAGTTTTCAGCACTGGTTTTCACATTAATGATTCAGTAGGAATAATTACAACAGACGATTTTTCTACAGCTAGGGTAAACACACCGATCATAACAGTAAAAAACAATGATGGTAGTATTCAAGCATATCGCTTACCTTTAGAATTGGATTATTGGGTACTTTCCTGTATGCAAGCTGCTACTACAGAAAACAACCCATTTCCATGTAAAGTCACTTTCGGAATTATTGACAATAAATTTTATGTAGAATTCAAATAAAAAAGGTCTGCTTATTCAGCAAACCTACCATCAATTATAGCCTTATATTTTTTTGCCTGTTTCAATGTCCAAATAGGTGTAGAAGCAAGGATTTGGATTGGCTCAGGTAATAATGGTCTTACTTTCTTCCCATCTCGTTGTCGAGAAAACTTTGTGCTTAAACGTGCTTTATCCCAACCTAGTATCTCAGCAAACTCTTTTAAACCAACGAGAGGGGGAATTACTCCCCCAGTTCATCGCTCCACGTTTGATAAAAGCCACCGCCAACCGTTTCAAGTACATTATCATCCTCTTGCGGGGGTATTCCATACCAATATGCGGTTGTTATTACTTCGCCATCTAAAGTTTCAATTGTAATTTTTTCTTGCGTGTAAGCTATACCTTCTTCAGCAACTTTTTTAGCTTCACTTAAATCACTTACTTCAACTTCTTCTGTAACACCAGTATGATAGTTTACAATGTATTTTTCCATTTATAACATCCCCTTTAAAAGTGATAACTTTGTTATCTTTATTATAACAGAAATAGATAACTTTGTTAACACTTTAGAGAAATTCATTTAACTATTTCCTTTCTTTTAGGAAAGAGCAAATCCATAGCTTCTACCGTTAAAATCCATTCTCCACGTTGTTTCCCTTCAGGTTTGTAGTATTTAATTTTTCCACCTTTAATTAATTCATCTACTAATTTATTATCTTTACCTCTCTTCAATTTCATCCTCAGAGCATCTTGTGTAATCCCCCAACGATCGCACGCTTCCCTCGGTGTCATAATTTCATCTAGCATAAATAACATCCCCATCACCTCTCGTTACTTATAGGTAACACATAATTTTATTATACGTTACCTATAAGTAACGTTCAACCGAATAAAAAACACGATGAATTCCACATGCGAAAATCAAGCAAATGAAGAACTAACACCCCCTTCTTAAAAACTGAATAATCAGTTTTTTATTTTTCAACAACAACACCTCCTTCAGATAAAACTAATATGGTAAAATTATGGAAATATATACTAATAGGGTGAGGGGATTAATTATGAATGTGCAAACTGTCTCCAAAGGAGAAATAACAAATCTACTAAACAATTGGTATCAATCCATCATTTCACAACATGTACTAAAATCCACGAATTACAAGAAAGAAATTGATAGTAAGATTCATCAAATCGAAGAAGATCAAAATATACTTATCTATTATTCATTACTTGATTTTAGATATAAGTTACTTACACATGACGTTAAAAACTATAAAGATAGTTTAGAAAAGATAAATCGTATACCTGATCAAGCAGATACCTTCCTAAAATACTATCATTGTTTTTTTAAGGCAATTTATTCAATCAATATGGGAGATTACACTTCTGCTAAAGAACAATACGAAGAAGCTGAAACAATATTAAAAGATATTCCAGATGAACTTGAAATAGCTGAATTTAATTATATGTTCGGTTCTTTCCACTATCATATTTATCAGCCACTACCAGCAATCAAATATACTACAAAGGCAAAGGAATTATTTTCAAAGCATACAGGGTATGAAATCAAAGTTGCAGCTTGTAATAACACACTAGGTCTTGCTTGTACTTCCCTCGGTCAGTATGAAAGTGCGGAAGAACACTTCCTTGCGGCTTTAAATACTTTCAACAAACATAACGAGGATAAACTATCTGCGAAAGTGAAACATAATTTAGGATTATTGTATGCAGATCAAAATCTTTCCGAACTAGCAATTAAATACCTAAATGGATCACTTGTAAATAACCAAAAAACATTGTTCTTATTAGCACAGGAGTATTTCAAATTAAATGATACAAACACTGTCAGATTGCATATTGAAAATGGATTAAAAATTTCAAATGAAGAGTACACTCATCATTTCAATATTCTAAAAGGATTAAATGACAATATAAGTACAGATGAATTAGAAGACATCATTTTGGCAGGGATTTGTTATTTTAAGAAAGAAGAGTTATGGAAATACGTAAAAGATTATTCAGCTGTTCTAGGTAATAAGTTTTACGAGTTAAAATCGTATGAAAAAGCGAGCAAATATCTACATATGACAAATGAAGCTGATAAAAAGGCTTCAGAGAAAGGAGCTTTAAAATAATGAAAAAATCTCTATTAATTTTTGCTATTGTCACAGGTTTTTTATCTTTCAGCTTCAGTAACACTACAAATTTACAATCTGTATCAAAAGAAAAAGTAGATTTTGTTCAATATGCACATGGTGAAACTATTTAACAAAATGAAGTGCTAAAAAGTTATGTCATTACCCCCTTATAATGCGTAACACAAATAATCATTATTAAAATAAAAAGAACCCAATATAGGTTCTTTTTATTTTTGCTTGCTATTTTTAACCATTAATCTAACTTTCACTTATTAGTAATGAACAAGAATGTGAGATTACAAATTACAAAACAAACCAATCCACCATAATATTCCAATTGTAAGTAAAATATTGAAATATTTTACAATTAATTATAATATATGTATGAATTTACGGATTTGCTAACTTCCCTAAAATGAATGATAATTTATTAATAGAGAACAAGAAAAGAGGTGTAAAAGTTGAAACTATTTACAAAAAAACAAAAAGCAATAATTATCATTTTTATAGTTTTTGTTGTATTAATTTTCTTAGGGATAATAACAATCAAAACTACTTTATCTGGGGGGAGCATTTACGTAAATTAACAAAATATAGGGGGAATAATGTTGAAAAAACTAGTAAAACCAATCATCTACCTTTTAGCCTTCATACTAACGTTCACAGGTCTTTTTGTGAACCAGTCTTTCGCCGCAACAGAAACAACAACTAACACCATCGAACAACAACAAATCGAATTCGAAAACCACATCAAGCATTTAGCTACAACCGATCCAGAAGCAAAAAAATCATATGAACAATATGCTCAATTAAGTGATGAAGAAAAGAAAGAGTTTGTAAAAGCACTTAATAGTGAAGAGTTTGTAAAAGCACTTCAAGCTACTACAACTTTAAATCCAGGTGAATCAAGATCTTTCAGTAATGGCTCTATCATAGCAAGCGTTGTCGAAGAAGTTAAGCCTCAAAATGAGGCCCCATTTAACACTCTTGCAAGTTATGCAGTTAAAGAAAGAAACGTAACACAAAAGGTAGTTATATTTGGTATTTTCGCTAGTATCTATTGGGTGAAAGTTAGATTTCAACATCCATTAGGCTCAAGAGATGTAACGAAAACATTAAGTGCTGATGTTGGACACACTAATATTAATCCATCAATTATTGTAACCGACATAGGGGCAAACCATTGGGCATCTGCTGGGTGGGCTTTTGCAACTGGTAAATTTAGAATTGCAGCTTCAGGTACTATAGGGACCTGGTCATTTACACATGTTTTAAATTTAAAAGCTGATCCAGAATATACAACTGGTTGGCTTAACTAATATTTTTATAAAAAGCAAAAAAGAGTCCTATTAAATTAGGACTCTTTTACTTATCTCATAGAAACAAATTCACAAATTCTATTAACATTCTTCATCATTTCAATACCTCACTTAAATTAAAACAGATTTAAAAGCTCTTTCATTGCCATTACGCACTTTCCCATCGCCAATAAAAGTTTTGTCATTTCTTCCACAACGTTTGTCATGTTTGACAAAACGAATGCTAGACCCCCTAAACTACCTATCACTGCAAATTTAAATTTAACTACTTTTTTTACAAATCCTTTTAATTTCATAATGAAACCTCACTTTATCGATCAAGTACAAGAAAGGACTAAGTTTTTCTTGCCTAACCTTTTATAGGGAGTTTCACTTGCCACTTCATTTCACTTAATTGTTTTAATTCCCAATAAAATTATGAATTTTTTAAAATTAAAAGTGTCGAGTGTGCATTCGAGTTCGAACCTTCAGTTCGATGTAAAATTTTAACATTCCTAAAAGGTACACTTTAAAGTACAGTATTAATACATACAAAAACAACGTTCATAAAAGCCTTCAACTTATAATAACGAACGTCCTTTTTTTGAACAGGAATTAACGAACGTAAAATGATATAATTAATGAAAAAGAGAGTGATAGGAGAAAGAATATAATGAGTATTAAGAAATTTGGTTATGTTCGTGTAAGTACCAAAGACCAAAATGAGGGAAGACAAATTGAAGATATAAAAAAACATGTAGATAGTGAACGTGATATTTTTATAGATAAAAAGAGTGGTAAAGATTATAACAGAGATCAGTATCAATTAGTAAAAAGGATGTTAAGAGAAGGCGATATTTTATATATTCACTCATTAGATAGGTTTGGAAGAAATAAAGAAGCGATTTTAAAAGAATGGAAAGAAATCACACAAGATATTAAGGCACATATTATCGTATTGGATATGCCATTGCTTGATACAACAAAATATAAAGATAGTCTCGGTAATTTGATTACAGATTTAGTACTACAAATATTATCTTGGCTTGCAGAAGAAGAGCGAACAAAAAACAAAGTACGCCAAAGGCAAGGAATTGAACTAGCAAAAAAAGAAGGTAGACCGTTAGGGAGAAAGCCAAAGGAGATTCCAGAAGAATTTTATGAAGCATACCGTTTGTGGAAAGCTTGTAATATTACAGCAGTACAAGCTATGCAGATGTGTAATATGAAAAAAACTCATTTTTACAAAGTTGTTAAGGAATACGAGGGACAATTTAAAAAATAAATGGGCTTTTTATATCAAAGTTGCTAAAGGAGATTTATTAGATGTTTTATCGATCAAAACACTTTGCACCAGTAATACGTTTTGCTAATGAAGGTTTTTTATCAAAACCTTATAATGCCTCTAATGTATTTCATCATGTACTGCCATTCATAAATATGGAAGTTACAGATTTACAAACAAGTCATCAAATTTTAGAAAATGATACATATATTATTAAGCCAAAAATTGATGATAAACATTGGTCAGGTTGTTTTGCATTTTTAAATGAATATAATCCTAATCTATTTAATGGCCCAATGCAATTCCGTAAAGGCCATAAACGGAATATAAAATATATAAACAAAAATCAGCTTGTATGGGTGAGAAATATTAATTATAAAGATGAACCCTTTTTCTCCAAGTATTATAAAACCTTTATTCATGAAGGAAAGGTATATAAACCTCAAGAATATATATATACAACCCGACAATTTAATAAATTGTGTTGGGTAAAAATGTCTCTACATTTAGCACTAGAAAGAACCCAGCTATATAAAGAGCATTTTAGCAGTGATCTTCCTGAGCGTATTACTGAAATTTACTTAATAGACGAGCAAATTAACAAACTAGTAAAGCCTTATCAAGTGTTTAACTTCTAATTTAACAAAAAATCATAAAAAAAGACGAGAGTTTTTCACTCTCGTCTTCTCTTATTATAACCATTAATAATGACTACAATATACCCATTAATAATATATTACACATTAATTACATTTAGAACTAATCTAACAATGAGAAGTTCATATTATCAATAATCTCTTCTAAAGTAACACCTGAAAGTCTAGTGTATTCCCTAATATCACGCCATATATCCCAAAGACCATCCCATTGAACAAAGTAGCTTATAAGCAAACCGCGATCATTATAGTCTAATTCTTCAATGAAATTTTTTTCTTCTAAGATTCTTATGTGCATAGAAATAGTTTGATCTGCTACTCCTGTCACACCTGGAAGTTCCTCTATATTTATGTATGTACTTTGAGGTTTTTGTCTTTGTAGCATTATTTTAAAAATCGCTCTAGTCTCTGGGGATAATTCCCTTAAATCATCAACTAACTTATTAAATACATTTGCATTTCCTTTAGCGTCTTCCGCAATATATTTCCAATTCATAAATTTGTAGAAGCTCTTTAATGTAGTACAGTATTGATAATCTTGATGTTGTGTTTGATCTGCAATAGTACTAAACAGCTTATTTGCTACATCCCCATATGTTTGTTCGTGTGCTTTTTTTATAGATTGCATACGCTCTACTGGAAATGCTTCTACATCATTTGTTTCAATGTGATGCTCGTAGCATAATAATAATAAATTACTTGCTTGTCTTCGTTCATCGTTTGTTTGATTAGGATTAAATCTCTCACCACCTCGGCTAGCCGCTTCTATGTGACATATTTGTCCTACGACGTTTCCTTTATCATTCAAAATTGTTCTCTCACAACCAGGAAATGCACATCTATTTCCTGATTTTAGATATAATTCTCTTAGGGTTTCTTTTTCTATCGCTAACCTTTTGACTTCTTCCATTTAACTTCTCCCCTTTATATAAATATTCTTACTTTCTAGATTCTATAAATTAAATTATACCAAATATATGAAATTACAGGAGGTAACACAAATGAATAATAATAAGCACGAACAGAGTTATATTAGAATCTATACATTGCGAGATAAAACAGAAAAATCTATCAAGGTTCAGCCGTGGCGAAGTTTTAAAGAAGAAATGCGTGTTCTCGGAATAACAGAATATGATATTTTCCAAGTTCAGTTAGTAAAATCCCCAAATAATAATAAAATTTGATTCACAACTTACCCGTACTTGTTATGCTTCTTTTTTATACTTAAAGTGAAAAATAGAAGCATAAGTTATTATTTTTACACTTTTACACTTGTGTAAAAGTGTAAAAGAGTTTATAATTACTATAAAGACATAAAAATTTTATATAGGAGGTTCTTTCTTAATGAAAATGAGTAACAAAAAATTCATGAAAATAGCTGCCAATCTTGGTATATCTACTGCATTATTAACAGGATGTGTAAGTGATGATGAGATTAATTCACTTGCAACCGATCAAGACACAACTAATGATGTAGGATCTCAAAAACAGTGTTCTTCTAATCAAGTAGATGAAAATGGAAATGAATGTTTTGAAGAGATTCCCACAGAGGGACCCGTAAACCATGCTAATAACAAAGATAAACAGGATAACCCTAGTATTGAACATGATAATGGTTGGAGTTCTGCTTTAGTTCCTTTTGCTGCTGGGTCTGCTGGAATGATGTTAGCCAATTCACTAAATAAAAAAAATCCTGGGCATATAAATAATAATAACAATCATACATATAGACCCCCAATGACACAAAGACCTGCACCAGAAGCTCCAAAGGAAAAAGATAAAGGGCGAGGTTCAAATACAAGTGCTGTTACAAGTGGTGGAGGTGCAAGTAATAAAGGGAACTCAAATAAAAATAATTCAACTAACACCCCTCCTTCTACAAGTAAAAACAGCACAAATGATAAAGTGAATCTAAATAAGGACAGTGCAAATAAAAATAACACATCAACACCTAAAACAAATAATCCTAATCAGTCATCAAAACCATCCACATCAAGTAAAGTATCTAGTGGTTCAAGTGGAATCGGAAATGCAAAAGCCCCAGCTGGATCTTAATTTATAGGAGGTAAAAGAATGTTAAACGAACAACAGCAACAGGACTATATGAAAAAATGGTTTACTTTATCTGAACAAGCTAGTATGCATGGTTTTACTTGGCCGAGCTTATTAGAGAACGATGAATGGTGTCAATACATGTCTACAAGCATAAAGAAAATCAATAAAAAGGAATATTATGATATTATAGAAGCGACAGATTTAGTAAAAACAATCTTCCAACGGATTTATGAATACTTATTAGAAAGCTATGAGGGATTCTTACAATTAAAATTACCTACAGAATTATGGGAAGTAACTAGAACACATTATGAAGGTTTATTCTCTTATTTCACTAGATTTGATTTCATCGTTAACAATGGCGAAATCAAACTAATAGAAATTAATGCAGATACCCCAACTGGCTATTTAGAACCGTCTGTAGCAAATCAAGTATTATGTGATCATCACAATGTTATAAATCCAAACTGCTTAGAAGAGAAACTGCATAAAGCATGGAATAAAATTATAACTGACTATCAATTAAAGCCCAATGATCTTATACACTTTACTAGCTATGATTGGCACGAAGAAGATTTTCAAACGGTAAAATTTATTCAGCAGCATTGTCCACAACCAAATGATTATGTAGGCATACAAAGTATAGTTGTAAAGGACGATGGGCTATATACACCAGGTGGAATTAAAATTGAATATTTATATCGCCTGTATCCATTAGAGTACTTATTGGATGATAAGGATTCAAGTGGAAAACGAATTGGGCTTATGTTTTTAGATCACATTGCGCAGCGAAGAGTAAAAATTATTAATCCACCATCTGCCTTTCTTATTCAAAACAAAGGTGTCTTAGCATTGATTTGGCAACTCTATGAGCAAAATAAATGGTTTACAGAACAGGAACATGCCATTATTGAAAAGTACTTCTTACCAACTTACTTCTCAAAAGACAAATTTGAAGAAAATAATATAGACTATGTGAAAAAGGCAACTTTTGGAAGAGAAGGAGCCGGTGTTTCAATCATCAATCAAGGGAAAGAAGTAGCCGCAGATAAAACACCTTACTATGATCAACAGCATAAAATCTATCAAAAGTATATAGAAATGCCTGATTGTAAAATTGATACCTGGGATGGTGACTACACAGGTAAACTATTAATTGGTTCACATCTAATTGGTGGTGAAGCTGCTGGGCTATTCTTACGAGTAGGTGAAAAAATAACAGGGAACTTATCAATGTTTATAGGCATTACAACAGAATAAAAAGTTGTAATGACCGGTTATCAATTACAAAATGCTTATCATTATTGGAGGAAAACATGAGCTATATTAGATTAGAATTAGAAATCAACTTAGATCAACATAAACTAACAGAAAAGGATTTTTGCAAGGTAGTAGATAAGTTTTTTAAAAAATTATTTAGATTAACAAGAGCAGAGTCCTCCGAAGAAAAGATGGGATTTAATATAGTCAATAGACACATTACCGTTGATGTATCTATTGACCTAAAAGAAAAGTTTTTTAATATATTCCCTAAGTTTAACTCCACCGAATTAATAAAAGCTTTAGATGTTATTACAAAATACATCAAATATGAAAATTGTGAAAAGGTAGGTAGTATATATATTAACCAATACAATACTCATAAAGACCTATTTGCATACCAGAACAAACTTTATTTATCAGAAATAACACATGAAGAGAATCAAAAGATTCAAACCGTTAGAGGGCTAAATGAAGGCGAGGTTTCCTTTAAAATTTCTAATGAAATAGAAGAAATTCCAGTAGAAACAAACGTGGTCCTTGCACATATGAGCTTAGAAAGAAACTAATAAAAGGGAGTGACATGATGTTAAAAAAAATTAATAATGTAATTAACAATATACAAGAGGATATTAGCTGTAACCGTGCATTATACATAATTGAATGTATAAAAAAACATCAAGATAATGTCACAACATTAATAACTGTTGGACCTTTAACCAAATCTATTTTAGTTAATACTCAAGATTTAAACATTACGGAAATCAATAAAGAAAAATACTTAATAGCATTTAGTGATTATTTCTTTTCCTTTAAAACAATGGGTTTTTCAACAGATTTTTCAACTTTAAAATGGGTAAATGATACAAAATTTAAGCTTGAACTTACATCTAATCATAAAATACCAGTACAAATTTGCTTTCTCGTAGAACTTAATGGCATTTCAAAAGAAGAGTACTTTACTAAATGAATCCAACATTGAAAGGAATAATATTTTGAAAAAAGCTAATTCAAGTTTATTATTTGGATCCCGTAAGCTTTCCGAATTAGGTAAGCTATATAAAGTGATGGAAATACAAAATCAACTAAATAATATCATTAACATTCCTAAAAACCCTAGTGAAATTATATATCCTCAAAACAAGAAATATTAAATAATTTAAGGAGTAAAATATATGAAGTATTTAAGAATGTTACCTGTATATATATTTCTTGGCTGGTCTGTATTTTTAGCAACACTTATAGTTACTAATAAAATTTCAGATTTACCTGGAATTCTACAACTATTCCTAGTTATGATAACTATACTAGGTCTAATATTTGGTATTGCTTTATTTTTCCAATCAGATATTGATAAGTTCAATTCTTTCTTTTTACGGACATTATTTTTAATAGGAATCCCTTTAATAATGTACTACATTACTAGCACTGGCTTGCTAGATGAACTCTTGGATTATCTAGTAACTAATTAATCTTTTAAAAGGAGCTACTATACTATGATCGAATTTCAATCAGGAAAAAGAGAAGGTTATATTTATGGTTATATATTTCTTTCAGGAAATAAAGGTTTAGTTTTAGACGAAGGTCCAAATGAGTACCCAATAGATTCTGCTGAACTACTAATCAATGGAGAATTTGTTTTATTGGAAAATTTAACATTAGATTTATTGAAGAAAAAAATCTATATGGTTCTAAAGCAAGGATTAAAGAAAGTCTTATATCATAGTTCTGAAATTAAAGGACATTATTATTTTAAGAAAGAGATATTCAGAAACAATAATGTCCTTTAAACGTAAATATGGATTATCAAAACAAGATAATCAGTGAGAACAAAGTGGAAGCATAATTTTGCATAAATGCAAGGATATGCTTCTTCATTGTTTTTCACGCTTTAAAAATTCACTTAAAGTTTATTTTTTACACTTTTACACTTGTGTAAAAGTGTAAAAGTGTTATAATAAAGGTAGGCATAAAGCCATATGCCAACACAAATAAAAGGAGTGTAAAACTATGCAAACAATGTTAATTAGTACAGAGTCAGATCCGTTTTTCCAAAAATTCTTTAGTGAACATCCTGTAAAAAACAATGTAATTGTAATTAATTTCAACAAGAAATATTTCATTTTTGAAAGTGAAAATATCATTTCAATGATGAAACAATTCGCACCTAAAGAACGTGAATACGCTAAACGTCAGTTACAATTATATGCGGCTCAAAAACGTGATATTAATAGCTGTCTAGAGGAAATTGCATCTGATTATGTGAGACGACATTATGCAAACTAATGACCTCATAAAAGGTTTCCAAAACAAAAAAATAGAATGCGAGATCCTACCCTCACATTCTAGGTGTTGAAGTATATTGTAAAGGGCAAGACTCTCCTTGTCCTTTAACCCATTGTATACAAATTATTATACTCTCAAAAAATGAAACTGTAAAATCGTCCAAAATATATTCTAAAATGAACGATCAGGAGGGTTTGCTATATGCTGCTTAACTTAAATAAAATGTTATTGGCTTCATTTATTCAAATAATAATTTTTTATTTACTAATTAATATTTTATAATAAACTAGAAGAATTATTGCTTCTTAAACGATACTGCATTAGTACATAACATAAATTATTTAAAACAAGAAATATATAAAGGAGGGTTTAGAATGTTTAAAAAGGTTAAAGAATGGCTCTTTGAATATACATTTACCAAATATTTAGTGCAATTAAATAAACAAAAGTATAACTCTCACGTACCTCTTGATTCACTACAGCAATTAAAAATCATTAAATTACTTAAATATCTTGGTGTTCAAGATTGTAAATTGGAAATATACCAAAAGCCCCAAAAAGAATCCTATAATTTAAAAATGTCTGACTTACAAATAACCAATACTTCGATTACTGTTAATTTAGAAAAAAAACGTACATTTGAATTAAATTATAAAATCGATGGAGGCTCAACAATTCTACTAAGTGATGATAGTACAATGGTATTCGAGCTATCAGACTCTACATTTAATATTAAACTGACCGTACTATTACCTTTCACAATAGAACATCTCATTGAAGAATCGAAAAGATTATCTAAAGAGCGACAAGATCCGTTCAATTATAACGAATGATTTATTACAGAAATATCCCTATTCAAAAATGCAAATTACTTTAAATAGGGATTTTTTATTTTACTTAAAATCACTATAAACAAACAAGCCCCTTACATCATTTAAATGAGGATTTTTAGCTATAAAGTCTTATTGTATTACAAACACCCTTAAAGTCCTTTACAATTAAATCTGACGCTTCATTTTTTTAATACATATTAATTTTTTATAAAAAGTGTTCACCAGCTACTAAAAACATGATTAACCAAAAACAGACTATCATTAGACATACAGTCCTACATTTCTGGCAAAGCTTTTTAGCACTTTCTAGTACATATTTCATATTATCTGAACTCCTTATTAGCTTGCTAATTCCATTCGAATATCATAAGTGTCTATTAAAATTTTCTTTCTCTTACAATAACTTATAAGCATTCTAGTAACCTCTTCTGATGGACAATCATTATACTTTGCTTTTGCTTGTACAATTTTCCACCTGCGATCATAATTAATTTCCAAGCAATGAGTAATTTTACCTTCTACTTTATCCTCTACCAAAACAATGAATAATTTTTTGTTTATAGCAGCATCAGCATATGATCCAACACATATCCCTAACCGAGAGCCTACATCTATTAATTGGTGATTACTCTTAGCTAATACTAACTTATGTGTATCTGTTTCCATTTCTAATTTTTTCTGTTCTTCATTGGTGTATTGTATTTCAATATACTTTTCCTTAATTTTTTTATAATCCCTAGCTAATTGATCATGAAAAGAGCCGATGCTTCTAACCTTCGGAACTTGATAATCAGCAATTTCTTTAATTAATTTCTTTTTCATATTGAAAATATCTTTCACTATTGTAAAAAATTCTGATGGGCTATGATAAAATTCTGTTACTAAATCTTTCATGAAATCAATGAGTGCATTTGCATATTTCTTTTCACTCGAAAAATACATTTTTAAATCTAAAAATTCCTTTAAATATCTCTTTTTAAACATACTCTCAATAAACATCCAGTAACCACCATTACGCATAACCTTCTCAAATTCTCGCAAGAAGTACTGTCTAATATCTACATTTTTAAATAATGATAAAGTAAATTTATATAAAAATAGCATTTTCGGGTTATCAGCTATATATTTCCTTTCTTTTTTTGTAGATGATTCCCCGGTTAACCACTCTAATATTTTTTCTTGTTTGTACCCAACCTCTAAAAGCTGTTTTCTCTTTTCTTTTGCTTTTTTAAATTCATTACGGAAATTGCTATTTAAAGCGAACTCTATAGGTAACGAAGTTAACTGCGGATACATTATAAACAACGGAAAATCACTTAAACTTAAAGGCTGTTTTTGAATTAACCATGAAGGCAAAAGAGCCCCCATAAATTCATTGCAAGCTGGATCTTGCTGCATATACTGTAAATGTTCAAAAATAAAAGCCCATCCTTTAGGAATACAGCCAAATGTCAAATTTGCAATTCTATTGTTTTTAGGATTTTTAGCTTTTCTTACTAAATAAGTATGTTTGGTCTTCTTGTTATGAGTAACATTGTATTTATATAACAAAGACATTTTTTGCATCTTTCTGCTCTTAAAATGAAACTTTAAAATATGATGGTGAAATGCACAGCTATATACTATCTTATCCTGATAATCAAAAACCTTTCCGTACACTTTAGTAATATAAGTTGCTTTTTTAAAATGTTTAATTATTCTTTTCTTACAAATAGGACAACAGTATTTATGTCTTCCCGTTTCTAGCTCAAAAGCATCCGAAATCTTATTGCAATTACTACAAAACACTAAATTTCTCTGTTCCCAAGTATAAACATCCTGTGAATTTATACGAAAGCTTTCTTTAAATGGATTCTTAAAAATAATTTTTTCATTGCCACTCATTAATCTTCTCCCCCAAATTAACGATAGAAAAAGGGATTTCTTTAAATTTAAGAGATCCCCTTTTCCTAATTATTTAGCAAATTCAATCCAGCACTTTTCTAGGTTAAAACGAACTTCTTTACTATATGAATTACCTGTATTAGCACTTTTTAATTTAACTTTAATTACTTGGCCAGATAAAAGTTTTGCCGCTTCATTTTTAGTAATATTTTTTTTACCTAATTTCTCTAACCCATTTTTCCATAAAGATACTTTGCACCCATCTTTATATCCACTACATGAGAATGATTTAGTATTTTCATAGATTGGCTTTCCGCATTTCGGACATTTCGCAATAACCTCTCTGGCTGTAGCTGCTTTTACTGCGCCTTGAACGTTCTTGATATTTGCCTTAATTTCAGTTGCAATACGACCAATTAAGCTCTCTAAATCATCATAAAATTCTTGCTCTGTTTTCTCATTTCGTTCTATTTGAGCTAAAGAAGTTTCGAATTCTGCTGTTAATTCCGCACTATATAAGCAGAATGACGGTGGCATCATCATAATAACTGTTCTACCTAATTTTGTTGAGATCAAGTGCTTTCCTTTTTCTTCAATAAAATTCCGTTTTTTTAATGTCTCAAGAATTTGTGCTCTTGTTGCAGGAGTACCTACACCTTCTGCCGCTTTTAATATTGCCTTACTTTCTTTACTTTCAACATACTTCCCAGCCTTCTCCATGTCTTCAAGTATTGTACCCTCACTATACCTAGCTGGTGGCTTAGTTTCTTTTTCTTTTAAAGTGTAATCTCCAATACTATCTAATGTAGTTTTTTGTAATACACTCTCTTGTACTTCTTTATTTTCTAAAACTAACCAACCTTGTTCACGCAATACTTTCTCGGTTGCTTTAAATGTTTCTGGACCATCTTGAAAAGATGCTGTTACTTTCTCAAAAACTGCTGGAGGATAAAATGCACTCACAAAACGTAAGAAAATTTCATCATATAGCTTTCTTTCATCTGAAACTAGACTACTAGGTTTTTCAGTGGTAATAATAACAGCTTCATGGTCCGATACTTTGCTTGGATCTACAAACGTTTGTTCAATTTCCCACTCATTATCTATAATGGATTTAACCCATTCATTTGATGAATGACACGCTAATAGTCCTGGTAACTCTTCGTCATTTGCTAGATATTCGCTGCTAGTACGTGGATACGATACAAATTTTTTATCATATAATTTTTGTAATACTTCTAATGTTTTTGATGCACTCCATCCTACTTTTTTGTTCATATATACCTGTAAGGACGTTAAACTAAAGAGCTTACGAGGTTTTTCCTTTACTCGTTCCGATTTAACCGAGTAGCCTGTACGATTCCCCAGCACCTCTAATCTAGCTTGAGCATCCGCTTGTGTCAGCTGCTCGTCCTTTTCTAATACCATTTCAAATAATTTTGTTGCATCCTTTCCTAAATTCATTACTGGAGCAACAATGGTAAAATGTTTTACCTTTTTGAAGTTTTCGATTATATAATCTCTTTTTACAATCATAGCCAATGTAGGTGTTTGTACTCGCCCAAGTGATAAAACAGAAGGGCTGTTACTTAATTTCGTAAGCAGTTGTGTTGCATTTAAACCGATTAACATGTCACTCTCTTCACGAAGCTTACCAGCAAGAACTAGACCAGCATACTCACTATTATCTTTTGCCTCTTGAAAAGCTTTTTTAATACCACTCTCCGTTTGATCACGGACCCAAAGTCGCATTACTTTTTTATTGCCGATATTTCCTTTCTTAAAAATTTTAGAAAATATATGCTGTCCCTCTCTTCCAGCATCTGTTGAGCAATATATTAATTCTGCTTGCTTCATCAAATCTACAACAATCTTATACTGTTTTCTAACTCCTGCATCATCCTTTACTTGTAAAGGAATATCTCTTAAAAAGAATGGTAAATTTGATGGATCACCCTTCCAACCAAAATCAGGATTAATCTGATCTGGGTTTACACATTCAACTAAATGTCCAAATGCATATGTATATATCCGTCCATCATTACCTTCATAATAACCATTCTTCCTTGTAGAACCACCACTTAAGGCTTTTGCATAATCCTCCGCTTGCGACGGTTTTTCACAGACAAATAATTCTTTCACCATAATTCACTCCTTATTACATTTAAATTTATTTATTTTCAATTAGAGATTTAAAACAAATTCCAATAAACGACTAAAAATACTACTAACCAAAAGGGTAATACTAAGAAAAAGGCATTAATACATCCTTCTATAAAAGCAAATGGAGTTTCTTCAATTCGCACTATGTTTTCCATATAATGTTCTCCCTTCCTAACCCCAGCATCTATTCTTAATAAGCATCCAAATGGAGTTAAATATTAAAAATACAAAAGTAATTCGCGAAGCCCCTAATGCCAATTCTGGAAGTGTACAATTCCCTAATCCCTTAATAATAGGAACGGAGAGATCTGCTTTGTCTAAAAGCGCACAAAACAGTAATATGAATAAAACTTGTACATATGATTTAACAATAAAGCTCGCTACTCTTGGAATTTCTTTTCCTAATGAAAAAGATTCTGTTTTAACCTTTTGTAACAACAATTTTTTCCGATATTCAAATTCATATCGAAATTTTTGTTTTACTTCTGGATTTTTCTTTTTTCTTTCCGAACATTCTATTTTAAATAGACCCTTAAGATTCTCTATTTGCCACCTTGGTCTAACATCCATAAAACCTTCCTGTACGCATATTTCCTCAGCCTTTTCCCATAATAATTTTTGATAAAAATACGATTGATTTCCTAGCAATTCAGCTATTATTTTCACTCTTTTTTTCTGGCATATATATAATTCATAACCTGCTAATGCCCAGGCTAAATCAATAACTTGTACAGTGTCATTTGCATCACTAAATTTTGGTATAGTAATAACTCCACTATATTTTCCCCCTTTGTCGCTCTGACTATCTCCACCAAATTGATAGCCTGTTAGACCACCCATTTCTACAGAGAGAACCGAATGTATAAAACTCTCTTTAATATGAATTTCTTTCTCTGCAATCCGTTGTAAAATCTTTTCTTTTGGTGTAAGACTCATCTATACCCTCCCCTTCTCTAAATTTTTTTGTTTTACCATACTACTAGGTTAACTCTTCATTTCCCATGCTGCCGACCAATTAACTAGCCAAAAACTCCCGTAAAACTCTCATTTTTATTCATAAATAAAAATAGACCTTCACTAACATAAGTGAAAGTCTATCTTTAAATCCTTTTAATTAAAGAAAAATGTCTATTTGGCTTATACAAACTCTTGGTTGTATCAACTGAAAATATGTTCAAAATAAAGAGGTTATTCACATTCAGGACAACACGGCGTCAAGCATTTCGATTTATTTCTTTTTATCTTGATAAAGCATCATAAGAGCTATTATAATTACTGATAAACTAAAAGTAACGCCACTAATCTTTTCAATTGTTTTATAAGTAACTACTCTACATAAACCAGCTAATGCACCGCTAGTAATAAGTACCCCTACAAATATAGCTATAACCCCATCTAATTTTGGAATTAATTCATTCTTTATTTTCATTTTCTATCTCCTTTTTGTACACGATCTTTACTTCTTACTTATAATAAAATTCAAATTTGTTTAAACTATTTATGCTGTTCTTCGTCCATTACTCGTTTTTGTCTATCTAAATATGATTCTGCCATTCCGTTCAGAAAACATCTATAACAAATTTTCAATTCGAATTCTTTGGTCCCAGTTATCGCCAAAAAATCACACTCACAACTTTTACATTCGCAACTTACCGTTTTATTTTTTTCATTATCCATCTACCGTCCCCTCATTTCTTAATAAAATTCAAATTTGATTAAACATGTAATATTCGACTAAAAGCCAAACTAAAATACCAGAACCAATTAAAACTAAAAACTTTATATAGTCCTCATTAAACTTCAAGTTATCCACATTCCCTTTTTCGCTGCTTTTGCAGATACTTCAACTTTCTTTTTATTGAGTTGTAAGTAATCCCCCTTCTGGATTTAATAAAGGTTCTATTACAACGCCACCATCCATTCCTGCATTTCGAATTACTTTTAAATATTGAACTTTTGTTTCTTCATCAGTGATAATAAAAGTATGATCATCTAATTTTTTTGTAGAAAAACGATTATCTTTTACTTCGTCACCTACATATGGTTTACCATTCGCTTGAAATAAAGTTACAATATCTAATCCACCATCAAATCCTGCATTTCGAACTACTTTTAAATATTGAACTTTTGTTTTCTTATCAATTAAGACAAGTGTATATTTATCAAGCTCTTTTGCCTTGAATCTTGAATTTGAATATTCGCTTTCTTTTGGTGATTGTGATTTAATCCCAACAGAATTTTGTACTGTTGATTCTTTATTAGATATGTTAAAGCTAGAGCATCCTCCTATCATAGAAAGTGCTATAACACATGACAATTTCATAAAAATTTTTCTATTTTTCATTAGATAATCCCCTTATGTACAAAATTAAAATTTGATTACAATCTATAAAATAATGCCTAATCCTTTAGCATTCTCCATCACACATATAAATAGGTCTTTCACACTTGTTACAGATATAACTATACCTTGATGTTCCTACGATCTTATTTACAACTGTTTTATCAAACTCATATCCTACGGATTCATAGTCCCATTCTTGGTAGTATTCTTCCACTCGTATAATACGATCGACTACTTTCGTTAAAACCATATCAATAAAGGAAGCAATTGGTGTTTTATTAAACTGTTTTCTGTCTGGATAATCTCTTACACAGGTAATAAAACTCCACTCTAACCCTTGTAAATCCGTGAAATAACTTTTATCCTCTGCCCAATAACTAGGATCTGCTTCTAAATCTAATTCTCCATATAGACTTCCGCTTAACTCTAGATTAGTTAAATCATTAATAGTATTTTTACTAAACGGAATAAGTTTACTCCCTTCAATTGCATAATAATCTTTTAAAAATGGATATTGGATAACTGCATCTTCCCATTTTCCATTATTAATTAAATTAATTAACCCTTTATACTCTTCTTTAATAACTACCTTTCCACGTAAAGCCGTGTACTTAGTTGACATTCTCTCCATCCCCCTTCTCGACAAAATTCAAATACTATAGCAATCTATTAAATAAAGCATTTATTGATCTGCTATTATTTTTTCTAACAATTCATTATCGGCTTCTCCCAAATCTAATCCTTTGCTCAAAACAGGAATACCTTGAATTTCTGCCAACAGTTTATGTAAAATGTCATACTCATCAATCTTATGTGGTTCACTTTTAAAAGAGGATTCCCTTAAAAGGTCGGAAATAAACGTTTTTAAATTAAAGTTAATAAATCCGTTCTCACACAATGTATTGTATACATCTAATACCATATGCATAACATTTTGTATCCCTACATCCTCTAAACCCAAACCATATAATTTAGCAGTAAATAGTTTTATATCATTTTTGTAATCAATACGTTTAAAATGTCCTTTTGTATATAAAATAAGTTGTTTTTCCCAATAATATAGTTCCATTTTCATCCCTACTTTCCTATAAAATTCAAATTGTATTAACTTCTATTTTCATCTAACATTTTTATACATTAATTAATTTTAACTCGACATTACGTATGATGCCGATCACATGGCTATCAAAATACTCCCATAAAACTCTCATTTTTATATATAAAAAATGGTCCCTTACCTATAAAGGAAAGGGACCATTACTATGATAGTTTATTATTTAGTTTCAGTTTTTTTCAATATCACAAATGGATTTGTGAAAAATACTTTTGTCATTATTGCAACCAAACATACAGTGATTTATGACATGTACACCGAAGTTATCATAACCATGTTTTAAGTAACGACTATCTTTTTCACAAAGATCACATTCCCCAATTTCATCGTAATCTAACGGAATTCTTATATCTTCTTTTCCTTCACACATCTAATCACCCTGCTATTTTTAATTTATCTAGAAAACTCCAGTTCTCGTTTTTCCCTTTCTAACTTGCCATGTTTTAAATCCTCTTTAACATCTAACTTTGAGTTTTCGTTTTGGTATACAATTTCATTTAATAAAATACTTCTTTGATCATTTGTTAAGTACTGAATTCCATACTGTTCCTGGTCTTTCACTATTTGTTCCATTGGTCCAGAATAAAAATAATCCCCAATGTCATATCGCTGGGGATTAATAATAGAAACTTTATCTTCTTGAGGAACTAACACATTGTAACGAGTCTTGTAATAACTAAGTTCTTCCCTTCCAGCCTCTTTACCCAGCTGCACTTCTTTTTCTAATCTTGAAATTAATTCATTTGCCTGTCCAAAAGGCATAGCTGAATTACCGGAGAGCTGATGATGTTCAGACCACTTTACCAACATTAGAGGACGTTTGATATTATTTTGTGTAGTCGGCCAATCCTCTTCGTTGATCGCAAAGAATTTTTCTTTATTCTTTCCATTAAAACGTTTAATTAGAAGATCATGTTTATCTTTAAACATTTCTGGAGCATACTCATTTTTTATTGACCAGTTTACAAATTGCTCCTTCTCCATTTCCTCAATTCGAGCGCTGTCTATCCCCTCATAACGCACTAAGTATACTTTATTACCTGTTTGGGCATTTATACGCTCTGCTTCTATTTCTTTAGCTTTTACAAGCTCTTTCTCAATGATTTCAATAAATTCCACACTAGCTGCTCGAACTTCTTTTAATAGTTTTTCTTTATTATCTAATGTTTGGTCTTTCGTCCAGTTATAGATATATTGAAGACTCTTCTCTTCTTTATCTTCACCACCCAAACCAAAATAAGCAGAAACGGCATAAGATACCATTTCTGCTTGAAATTCTGCTTCATGTGTTTCAATATTAAAGACTTTCATTCCAGAATGAAGCTTAGCATGAGCTAATTCATGTATAAGAGTTGTAGCATTTTGCACTTCTGAATTACGATGATTTAACTCGATAGCGTTCTCCATCGGATAAAATACGCCTTTTGCAGCCCCTATATCTGTTCTACACGGTTGTATTTTAACACCAATATGATCTGCCACTTTCTCTAATCCCTTTTGAAATACCTCATAATTATCTACCTTTCCATCTAGCCACCTATTTGGAAAAATTTTAGGTAAATCACTAGCTGGGGCATTTGTTTGACTAATATCATAAACATGCCCTATAGAGTACTTCATATAATCTGGATAACTTTTAAACTCTTTACTTTTTATTTTCTTTTTTTCATCTGGTTTTGCTTCCTTTAAAAGTTTCCAATTTCCTTCTGCATCTTGAAAACGCCCTTTAACAGGGCATGGAGTTAGGATTTTAATACCTTTCTCACCTTTTTGGACCGAATAACCTTTATCCTTCCAAAATTTAAATGAACCTACAGCACTTGCCCCTCTAAACTGATTTTGAATCAAAGATACATTATTTGGTGAGTATTGATAAAATTGTGCCATAAATTGAAGGTATTCTTTTAGATTTTCTGGCGATAAAAAGTGTCCCTCTATAGCTTTATCCATATTCTCGGTTAAAGCCGCTACTTCTGCTTTCTGCTGCTCTGGTGTCTTTTTCTTATAAGTTGCCTTCGCCATTACTATTTCCCCTCTCCAAATGGATTATCCGCTCTTAGAAGGGCTATATTTTCTATTTCTCTTTCATGATGAATTATTTGTTCATGAAAACCTACTAATCTCTTCTTTTCAATATCTACTTCTAACATAATTGGTTCACCTGCTGTTAGTTGTTGCTCCAGGTGATCAATTGCAAAATCTCCAATTGGTATTGAAACTTTCTCACCCCTCGTGGAAAATACCATTTCTTTTGATGTAATTTCTTCTAACAAACAAAGTCTTCCCATTCTAATACCTCCGAATATTAATTTGCCACTTTTTCAGTGTGTCTGCATTTTGGAAATGATGAACAACCTAAAAACATTCGTCCATCATGAGTCCGAGATACCAATACCTCTCCACATTTCGGACACTTTCTTGTTGCTGGTTCTACTGATTTTCTTATATCAGCGGGTTTCTGTTCTGGATTTACTTGTACAATAAATTCTTGTAAAGATGATCTATCCAGTAGTTTCACATCACATGCTCTTGCTAATTGTTTTGCTGATGATGTATATGTACTATTTGTGATTACCCATGCTTCATTAGCTTTATAGAAGGCTTTAGCTGCATAAATTTCTTGTATAGCTTTAATTCCTACTCTGTTCTTAAAACCATATCTTTTCGCTTGAATAACAACTCTATTTTCTCCTTCAAATATTAGATCTGCTCCAAAATCATGACTACCGTTCGTAACAGCTGCCTTATATCCCAGCTTTGTAAATATAGCCTCAAGAAAGAATTCAAATTGTCGTCCATCCATTTGATCAATGTCTCTGATCCCTGACTTTAAGAATATATTTTTCACTTTACGCTTTTGCATTACCTTATAAAGCATCAACAGCACAAATAATATGATGCTGCAATAAAACATATACGGTGAAACATCTATGAGAAGCATCTCTACACCTCCTTTTAAAAAAGAAATAATAAAAAAAGACCAACTCTATCAGTTGCTCTAGACTTAATTTAGTATTAGATTCCTTTTATCTTTCCATAGCATTTTCTAACGTATTTTTGCGGAATAAAGAAAAAGCTTTATATTTATTAGGGTGTGGATTCGGTGGCTCTTTAAACACCTTACTAATATCCTTTTGTAGATTATAAAACCTTTCATCTTCTTTTAACCAATCAACAGCTGTTTTTGGCTTTCCCCATTCTCTGGCAACCTGTTTAGGCTGCTTCATTGTAGCAATGCTATAAAAAAAAGAATCCATATTTTCTTCATCTGTTAATTCAACAGCGTAGAAATGGATTCTTTTTTTTGTATCTGATTTTCCTAATGGTTGTATTTTATTTACTTTAAGCATTTTATCTTCCATATGCTCATATTTACATTCCCCTAGATCTGTAGTTAAAAAACTTAGCTTTTCAGCGATAATCGCACGTTCAAAACATTGCATTGCTTCCAAATGACCTGGTGATTCTTCATTTAATACTTCTACAAAGTTCCTCTTTTTCAAAAGATCTTTGTAATTGTTAAGTACAGCAATTTTTGTATCTAAACCTACGCTAGTTAATGGCCTTGATATTTCATCATCATCAAAAAACTCAATTCTTTCGGTCTTAATTACTCCATATACAGGAACTTTTCCTTGAGCTGAACGTTTGTAATATGTAACACTTTCTGGAACTTTAATTTCATCTGCTCTCAACTTATAATTAGTTTGCTCTGTTCTACCTCCATGCGAAGTTATTTGAAGAATTGGTAAAGCTAGAGTTCTGTTATTTCCAGCGTTTATAATAAGACCGAATCTTCTTTTTCCTACCTGCTCCTCATTATCATCACTTAATGCTTTAGATTTAAAAGGATAAAATACCCTTACAATATCACCTGAATTATATATTTCCATTTGATTCACCTATTCCTTTATCTGATATAAACAACATCATTTTCATCAAAATCATCTTCATCTTCATGCATATCAATTAGTAAAAGAATTCTTCTATCCAGATCGTATCCAGTATATTTTCCTTCTGCCGCTAATTCTTTCATTGCTTGATCTAGATATTTTTGTTCGTAATCTTCAAGTTCCATTTGCTTAATAATTTGTTCTCTATCTTTCCCTTTCCATGTATAATCCGATAAAAAATCAATTGATTTTTTGTTTTCCATGCTAAAACCCCCAATTTTTTGATAAAATAATTATATCACCTTTACACTTTTACACAAGTGTAAAAGTGTAAATTTAATCTTTTTACTCTTTACAAATCCCCATATAATCCGGATAAACAAAAAGATAATGTTTCATGCCATGATTCAATTCCACTACTAGGTAAATGCTTTCGAACTTCACACAAGATCTTTGCTAACTCGTTTATTGGGTAAGTTTCTGAATGAAGCCTTGTCATAATCGCACGTTTATTACTACTGTCTAAATCAATAATTTCAGAAATTTTATTAATCAACTCGTTAGCATCAATGGTCTTAGATTGATTCAGAAATGTTACTGATTCATATAATAGGCTATATGCCATTCCCTTAAACATCTCAATCTTATATTCCAAAGGATCTACGATATGTTTTAAATCTTTATGATCAGGATGATATATAACCAGGTAATTTTTGAATACTCCCTGATAGTAGATATACTGCATTTGTATTTCTTCTATTTTTGCTAAAAAGTTAAATTCATGAGTATTTATTGCATGACTTCTTACTCGTATTAACTCATTTTGCATTTTATATAAAATTTCATTCCACGTTACTATGTCTTTCTTTTCACCAAAACCAGAATAAAATTTTTGAGACAGATTACCCAATTCTTCTGTATTTTTTGCGATTCTCTTCATTGTATTTCCATTTAAAAATAACCATGTAGTAAATCTAAATATTAAATTAGATACATAATACAAAGAAAAAATCACTATAAAAATTAGCGCTATAATTATTAGAATGTTCCAATGCATATTAATTAAGCTCATGCTCTATGCGCCCTCCTCTTTCTACTTTTCTTCCGATTTTTCTTAAGCAACCTACCCCCTTTAATAAAAAATGAAACAATTACATTTAAAGCACACGCAACAGCTACCATGCATAACGCAAATAACCAATTATTCACTTATTCACCTCCTTTCAAATTTTTGATACGTTCTTGTAATTGCTTATTCATTTTCAAACCGTTCACTTCCAGCTATAACTTCCTATTTTCTTGGTTAAGCTTACACTCTCTTATGCTACTTCTAATAAATTCGTTCATATTTCTAAACCTTCCACTTTCCTCCATACCTTCTTGAACAAAAAGTGGAAAGTCCTCAAACTGAGAATAATATTTCTTAACTGGATGTTTTTCGGGATAACTTAATAATAACCATTCGTAGTTACGTAAACTAAAACACTCACAAATATCTTTTGGATTTAAAATATGCAAAGATAAAAGAGATTTATATAATGCTTCTGTTCCCTCTACAACAAGAGAACTATTATTATACAAATACGTTTCCTTGTAACTTAAAAATCTATCCAAAGAAAAGCTAAAGATTTCTTTTTCCGTTTTTGTAAATTCAATTCTCTTTCTTCTTTTGTAATTATCTATCTTTTCAATTCTGTATACGATCCAGTAATAACTTACATACACTAAATTAAAAATACCAATACCTATTAACGGAATTGATACATACGTGATCATTGAATTATGCATTTCAACAAATAATGAGTAGCTTTGAGGAAGTTTATCGTAAATTAGCCACGAAATTAAAAATATCGGTAAAGACATTGGTATTACAAATGCATTTATTGCTGGTTCCATTTGTACATATCTATAGTTATAGATTACAAGAATTAGAAGATAACAAGCATACATAATAATTGATAAAAATAATATTTCTAGAGTCTCTTGACTAGTATAATAATTTATAATCCCTTGCATCTTATCCCCTATCATTTGTATCTCCTTCTTTTAAATAAGTAATTTAAAATTCATACATTTGCTCGTTACATAAAGTAAATACCTATTCTTCGCCTCCTTTCAAATCCTACTTACGAAACTAATAGACCGACTAGGAAGCATAAAAATCTATAATATATACATCTAATTCATGATGAATAAACTTCTTACATTCATCTTTAATAATCGCTAAACACTTTTCTTTTTTTAATCCTCCTGTACCGCTGCCTATAATCGGCATTGCAACGGAACTATATTTTTTCTTTATTACTAATTGCAATGCGTTATAAGTTGACTGCCTAATTGAATACTCTGTTGCTTTCCACAAAGCATTAATGCCAGCTACATGAATTAATGCTTTGCAATTTAAAAAGCCAGATGAAGTAATAACCGCCTCACCTAGCTTTAATAGACCTTCTTTTTTCAATTGTTTAAATGGTTCATGACCTGCCTTTTTCCTAATTGCTTTTGAAACACCAGCTTCATTTAACAAATAACGTGGTAAAAAGTTTCTATTCCATGCATTAACTATTACATCAACTTTACTATCATATTTTGTAATATCACCATTTTTAATGAAGATCCTCATGAATTATCGCCTTCCAATATTTATTTGCCTTATAAACTTTTAAAGTGCTAATTTAAAAATTTCTATTAGTATTTTATTACTTCTTGTATAAATACAGCATAGTTACTACCCCAACCAATCGTATCAAGGTATTTACTAAACTTTTTCGATTTGAACCATCCCTCATTTGGATTCGGCTTTAACGATTTCATAGAACACCATTCATAATAAAGATGTTTTACTGCATAATAACGTGCTTCTACTACCCCTTCAAAGATTGAATTATTATTATATCCGCTTTCTTTTTCAACATCATAAAGTAGATGATAAACTTTATATCCATTCGCTTCGCCTAATAATTTTCCTGTTTCTTTATCCTTTAAAAGAAGTGTTTCTGATATACAAGCCCTTTTTTCATTAGGGAAACATTCATTGATTTTTTGTATTAGTTTTTCGCTAATTTCATTTTGAAAAACGACCCACTTTTCTTTATTCATAATCATATTCCACTCCAAAGGAGTGACGAGTAATATATTTTCTGTTTGAATCATATTCATTACTTTTTGCATTTTAGTTCCTCCTAATTTCCCATATAAAAAGGAGACTTTCACATTAAAAGTCTCCTACTTAACTATATTTACTTAAAAGGCCATCAATATTTGTTGTTGAAATCACTATATAACTTTTATCTATTTGAGATTCTTTTAAAGAGTATAGCGTCATAATGGTTTGTGCTAACTCTTCTTTTAAATGACTAACTTCTTTTTCTTTTAATTTACCTGGAATATTATGAACATCATTGCTAATAAAGTACATCCATGAAGCAAAATCTTTCCCAAGTAAAGTATCTTCTCCATAGGATAAATTTCTTATGTTAAGAATAGCATCCATAAGAACACTGTATCCTAATTCAAATAAAATCTCTTCTGAAAACGAGTCTAACTTATTTTTCACTTCTGGATAATTTTTTAGTTTTTTCCCAACAGAATCATAACCACATGTTAAATAAACATCGTCCTTAACATTCTTGTTTTTAAAGAAAGCTAACATTATATTTCCCCTTCTAATTTATTTAAAAGAAATTATTAGTTTAAACCTCATAATATAATTATATCTTTAAAAACAGGTACTTCCCTTTCACCATACTCCCAATAAACTCTCATTTTTATCTCTCGTATCCATTTTCAATTTGTTCTTGTAATTGTTCATATTGTCGTTGGTTCTTCCATTTTTCATATTCATTATTCATATGGTAGTTCATATTTTTTAGGCTTCTAATAATGTTGGTACGTTGTTTAAAACCAGACCGTATACGTTTACCACGAGAAAAAATATTTTTTCTCTTTTGAAATTTAGCTTGTTGTTGTTCTTTTGCTACCTGCTTCATTTCTTTTAAGACAGCGTTCCCCAATCTAGTATATAAATCATTAACCTTTGTATCACCAAATTGGCTATAACGTTTTTTATCTTCTTCACTCCCCCCATAAGCTTCTTTCATAATCTTCATTTCTTCTTCTAATTTCTCTTTTAATTCTTTAAACTCTTTCTTATGGTATTTCTCTATGTACATATCACTTAATTGATCTATCTTATCCCTTACATGGCTAATAGAATTATAGTTATACTGCCACTGTTTTTTATCTTCAGGTAGCTCTTTCATAATTTCGACAAACAACTTTTTCATTTTTCTTTTTTCAGAAAGCTGCACATCTTTTTTACTTTTAACAATTTTATTTCGTATTAAATCATTAATTTTTTTGTACTCTTCGCTACGATCCATAATGCTATTTACTACTTTTGATTTCATTGCATCAATTGATTTTTGTTTTCTTTTTCCTCGATGCATTCCTTTAAATCTGCCTTTTGAAATTATCCTTCCAGCACTCGGTACAGGTTCGACCATTGCTACATGAACATGAATATTATCCGTATTATAATGAATGGCTGCCGACCAAATTGCTGTATCACGTAATCGTTCTTTTGTCGTCATAACATCCATTGCTTTTCTTGTTACATCTTTTAATTTCTCTTCATCTAACGTTTTAGTTTTTGAATCATAAATACCGTGTTTCTCTAGCCATTCATTGTTAAAACTAATTACATCCTGCCATAAAACACTTTTATTTTTTTGTGCCTTTTTAAAAGCTTCTTTTAATCTATTCTTACCGTCTAATGAAACTACGTCTTCCTCTTTTGTAAAAAGCGAAGACGTTTTTTCCTCATTCCCCATATAATCTTGATAGGAACTAAATTCATTTCTTTCTTTTTCAATAGCATCTTTTCTTCCGATATAATCAATATAATCCCCGAATTCTTTATCTTGATTTTTACTAAAATCATTTTTGGAATATACGAATTGACTTTTAATTACTACACCAGGCGTATTCATATATTACCTCCCTAATTTGAATCACTTGTTCCTTTTTGTCTTTCTAACTTTTTCATCCGAGCATTTGAAATTTGGTCTTTAACAAACTCTTCTGCTTGTACCATGCCTTTAGACATAAACTGATTTGTTGTAGCCAATCGTTCAAATTTATTCACTGTAAAATAGTGATTTGCAAATTGTAATAACATCCTTGTATGTTTATCAGCTAAATTTGTACCAGCTCTAATTCTTCCTAAATCTTCATGAACAACCTCTTTAACTGCTCCTTTAATTTGTTCTAATAAATCATGATTTTGGTTTTGATGTTCAGCAATAATTCTTTCTAGTGCATGACTAGGCTTGATTCCTTTTTCTTCTGCATAATCTTTTATATATGCCACCGTATTTTCGTTTAAATAATAAATCTTATCCATCTTTTTCTTAGTCATATTTAAACCCCTTTCAATATTTTTATTTATTCATTCTCCAATTCAATCTCTTCAATAACTCGCAACATACGATTCATTGTTTGTGTGTTTTGTTTTATAAGGATCATGCTTTGTTTTTGTAATTCTATATGTTTATCTTGTAAGTCTTTCATATCTTGAAGTACTGCAAGATTACTAATGTATCTATGCAAAAATTCTTGTCTAGAAATCTTTTTTGCCTTTGCTAGTTCGTCAATTCGTTTCACTAAACTAGCATCAAGATCACGGATTAACACATTCATAGGGGAAACCTCCAAATTAGTGATTTTAATTGCAAGAGCATAAGGGTTTTTTGCTATCACCGAAGGTGACAGGTTAGGCAGAGCCTAACAAAAACGTGATATCATGAGAAAGAGAAATTCAATGTGGTTTCAGTGTGGTTTCAATGTAGTTTCAATGTACAATCCAATGTAGTTTCAATGTACTTTTTCCAATCTATTTTTGAACCACAACACTCTTTATAACGGCAAAAAAAATTATCTGATAACTTTTTAATACAATCAAAAAATTATCAGATAATTATATTCGTAATGTTTATACTTCTTTCTAACTTCTAAAATCTTTTAATTTCATTCTGCTAGATTAAACTTTTTACGCTGATCTTCTAATTTCTTCTGAAGATTTTTCTCTTTTGCTTCTAGCTCTTTTATTTTGCTTTCTAGCTCTAATTTTCTCTTTTTATACTGTTCTATTTGAAGCTTTCTTTTTTGAATTTCTGATTCACTTTTTTCTTTTTCCTCCTCAGTTTGATATGCCTTATTAGCTTCAATCCTTTCAATCTCATTTACAATTTTATCTGATAATTCATCTTGTAATGGGATTGTTTTCTTTACATTTTTTATTTCTATCTTTACAGATTGTAATTCTTCTTCCGTTTCATCTTGAGCATACTCATTAGCATTTTTTCTTAATAGTTCTTTGTTTGTTTTTATCTTTCGATAATCTCCTGTTAAAACGATTTTCTTTTCTTTTAGATTATTATTTTCTTCTTTTTGAATTGTTCCACCTTCGTTAGTTGTGCTACTTTCAAATGAATCAATCTCTGCTTTTTCATTTACAAATAAACCTATGACATTATATTCTTTTGGCACTTCACTGATTTGGATAACATACATATCCCCTTGATTAAACACAACTTTCGTTGGTAATTCTTTAGCATTTCCTTTTTGTTTAGCTGTAAAAGATAATTTTGTACTTACATACGTTCCACTTTTTTCTCCTGTTTTAAGGTGAACTTGCATTATGTCTTTATCTGGATTGTACTCCCACTTTTTTAGATAAATAGTAGTATAATTCAGCCCAGGTAACGGACGATTAAATTCAGTTTGAACAATAGGATCGTCATTAAACATAAACTCTTTTGATGTTAAACAAATGGTTAAAACAGCAACAATTCCTATCATAATAGCATAGTAAATTTTATTTTTATTACTTCCAACTTTAAATGCAGACAAGCGAAAACCTCCTTTTATTTAGTGATTGGCAGATTGACTTGGTGGAAATGGCAATAGCTGTCTTGGATCAAAAGAGGTTCCTTGTTTATAATCATTTCCTCTCCTAGCTTCAAAGTGCAGATGTGTTCCAGTTGAGTGTCCTGTATTTCCCTGTATCCCAATCTGTTGTCCTTTTTTTACATCTTGTCCAGTTGATACATTTAATCCATCCATGTGCGCATAACGTGTAAACACTCCATTAGGATGTTGAATTGTAACCATGTTTCCATACGAATCAGATAAACGAGCATCTACAACTTTTCCATCCCCTACAGCACTAACCGGAGCTCCACGATACGCCACTAAATCTATCCCTGCATGAAGTGTTCCCCAACGACCGCCATAATCACTTGTAACAACATAATTGATTCCCACAAAGGGAAATTGAAAGTCTCCTTTCATATTTTCATCAACTTTAATTTCTCCTGTTCCTCCACCCTCTACAACCTCACATTGCATTGCTCCACCTAATTCTTGAGCAATTTTTGTAACAGTTGGAACCCAATACTTATTAAGCTGACCAGGATCATTGTCTGCTCCTATCGGTGCATACTTCCCACCGATTTGATCAATAGTTGTTAGCCCTTGTGAGATATAAAGTCTATTTAAGTTCCCCGCCATATATACAAGCCCTTCCTCCAAACTTGAGAAGATCTGTAAGGTTTGCCAGTTCGTTTTTGGGTCCATTAATCCTCCAGGATTATTTTTATTAACGACTGCATTTGACTTCCCATACCCCGTTTCATGAAGTGCAATTGCTGCTAATAGTACTGGATCAATCTTTGCTGATTCAGCTGCTTTCATAAATCCATCTGCATGATTAGCAAACGCTCCAGATTGATTTATTTTTGCATCAAACTTCGCACGATCAACCTGTCCTGTTAATTTACAACCAGCCCCTATAATTAATCCAGAACCCCCTCCACTTCCGCTGGAGGACTTATGAGAACTAGATATGGATATTGCTGATATGGCCCCAATAAAAAGGACTCCTAGCATTAAAACTCCAGGAATCCCAAGCCATAAAAAAATCTTTTTAATTATTATTTTTTTAATATCCATGCATTATAAACCACCTTCAAAGAGGTTTATTTCATCTTCGGAGGCTTCTACTGTCATTGTTAAGTTCTGCACACCTTTAATGGCTAAAACGCATTCTCCCTGCTGTAATAATGGAATTTGCCTTAGCTCACTTTCGGATAACTGACCTTGGAAAATGTACCTTAACGTATCTAATGAGTTCGCATCTTGCTGTAAAACAAACTTATACTGCGTTAATTCAAATAGTGTTTTAATTTTGTTTGCTACTTCACTATCAGCTGTTTTCGTATCCGAAACATAATCTCGAATTGATTGCGAAGCAAAAAGAAGCCCACCAAAATACTTACGGGCTTCACGTGCAAATTCCAATATAAAGTCTACTGCAATCGGGTTACTCGTATTAATCGTTAAATGCGATTCATCTAAAATAACTAACAAACGTCTTATAAGATCAAAGTCAAAACCGTCTTTATAAACAGCTTTACGTTGTGGTTCACCAATTTGAATTAGGTGATCCCAAATTAGACTAAATGCATTATACATCTGAGCATTGAATACTTTTTTCTCCAAACTACGTAATGATTTTACAGAGAAGAATACAACTTGTTCATTTGTTAAATCTTCTAAAGTTGTATGCCCGTTAAATAAATGACCATATCCATTTACAATATCATCGAGTGCTAATTCAATCTTCTCTAGACGAGCCGATCTAGAAAGAGATAATGTTGGGTTAATAATTCTTTCTTCTACATTCGAATACAACTCTTTCTTAACGTATTCAAGTAACTGTGAGAAGATAGGATACTCTTCATTTTTTAGGTTAGTTATACCTGTTGTTTTTATTTTCTCTAAGAACCCTAATGATTCATAGAATTCTCTAAGTACTTTTTTATATTCTTGAATATCTGCATCTGTAACTTGTGGAGATAACAGGCAATAGAAAGTAGCTGCCTTAGAAAGATGCTGTAAGAAAGAATGATTTTCTATTTCTGCCTTTGTTTTTTTATCTTCATCGTCTATCCTTGAACGATAAATTTGCAACGGGTTAATTAAACCTTGTGTACCATCAAGTGCTACCATTTGCCCGTTTACTTCTTTAATTAACGTCTCAAATTCTCCTGTTACATCAAATCCCCTAATAAAGTTATTTCTAATTTTATTATCTAAAAACAACTTTTTAAGAAGTGTACTTTTCCCTGAACCCATTTCTCCAATAAGTACACCGTTATAGTATCTACGTTGCTTATCTTTATGAAACAAATCAAATAACACGCTACCACCAGTAAATGTAGTCCCTAAATAAGATCCTCTTGGATCACGTAATTGTGCATAATGAAAGGGAAGGCCAGCAGCTAATGTAAGCCCAGGCATTCCCTTTCCTTCTCTCTTATTAGCGTATGTAATTTGTTCTTCATACGGGCTAAACAAAGCTTTCCACTCATGCTCTTGTTCATTTAAAAGTACAGTCCCCTTGAAGCTTTGTGCCTCTAGTTCCGTTAAAACATCCCCAACACTCTTTTCTAATTCCAAAGTCGTTTTTCCATGAACGTATAAACGAATTTGAACTAACTTAATGACTTCTCCTAATTGTGATATTTGATGATATAGTTTGGTTAATTCATCATGTTTTTGAACTGCATCCAATTGAGCAATCCCTTGTTTTTCATTACTAAAGCGCATTTTTTGTTCCAACATGGACTTATTAATATTCGTCACCGACTCACTTCTCTCCATTGTAGAACCATCTGTAGCCACTATAACATTCTTCATTGTAGCTATTGTTTTCATCCACTTCGCATCTACATTAGTAGGATAGTCCACTATATGAATAATAGCTTCATAACCATCTCCTTTTTTTACAAAGTTATCACCAAACTTTATGCCACCTCTCGGCTGAATTTTTGCAAGAAATTCTAAATCATGTTTCTGTTTTTGTTTACTTTCGTCTTGATCCCCCTTTTTTTTCTTTTTATCTAACATAGGAATGATATTAGCTAATTCAAACGCCATGATTAGTCCTCCTTACAATTTAGAATTTTGGTTATTTAATACACACAGCACATCTATTTTCTTCTCTTTTGTGATTCTTACTAGTGGAAAAGAATTTTTAAAATGGTTCTCTGCCATTCTACGTCTTTCTGATAATTGTTCTTTATTACTACCATAGATAAATAGGAAAAACTCCCTATCCGTTCTCTTTTCTTCTAAAAAGTTCAATTCAAATAATTTACGATCAATATATTTATGATTAATAGGATCTTGCGTTTCTTCTCTTTTTTTCCTCCAATACTCTTGTTGGATAGATGTATTAGAAGGGAAATTTAAAGATACTTCTTTATAATCATACGCATAACTCCGCATGAACCTAACTCTTTGGTAGATCATAAGCATTTCGTCCGATTCATTCAGTGTATTTAAGTCCGTAGTAGTAATTTGTAAAATATCCATAACGCCATTTTTTAAAACAATATGATTCCCCTCATACCTTACAAAAGGAAGCATATTTATAGTTTGGTTTGGCACTCGAACCTTTGGCTTTTTTTCTTTTTTTTCGCTCTTTATATTCTTTTTCGGTTTCTTTTCTTTCTTCTTTATAGAAAAAAAACCAGATTTCTCTGGTTTTTCTTCATCTGTTATTACAGGTACAACTATTGTTGGAACACCTGCAGCATCATTTAATTTTTGCTCTGTACTCATTTCTCTTTTCCTCCTTATTTTCATTTGAGTATTTAATTTCATTTTCTATCGCATTAGCATCAATAGGATGATAAGTAGTTTTATTACGTTTAATTAAAAAATATAATGCAACATAATTTCGTTTTCCTGGATTGGTGGAAGAACTCATAACCATAAAAAGCAGAGCGCCAAACCCTACAATGTAGTAGGGAATGGCAAACCAATTATGAACAAATTCACTGCCCACATTTAAAAGGAACAATGTTCCTACTCCAATAATGGATAAATCCTTTGCGTACAGCGAAAACATCAACTTGATAGGTGATTTTATTTCTTTAGGAATTTCATAACTCAATTAGACCCTCACCTTTCCTTTATTTAATTGCTCTATAATCATAAATTTTCATGAACGCCAGGCGTTTTTTCAGCGTTATCATCTAAATGCTCACTTTCCAATACAGTTCGTTTATTATTCTCTTGTAATGCATTCTCTGTTTCTTGCTTCACATGATTTCTTTGAATTACCTCTGTCTCTTGTACAATCTCAGTCTTTTGAATAACCTTATTTTCTTGCTGAACGACTTTCTTTCGACTCACTGTCGGTGCTGGACCTTGTGCCGCTGGCGCTGCTTGGCTCACTGTCGGTGTTGAGCCTTGTACCGCTGGCGCTGGTTGGCTTACTGTCGGTATTGAGCCTTGTACCCTCGGTGCTGCTTGGCTCACTGTCGGTGTTGAGCCTTGTACCCTCGGTGCTG
>NZ_NJGF01000024.1:0-67371 GCF_002209985.1 Bacillus sp. K2I17 | reverse complement strand
CAATCGGACTTTAATGGGCAGCCCGACCCCCACCTAACTTCTTTGCTTTCGCTGAATTTTGAGGTGTGGGTCTTACTGCCCATTAAATCGGGATAAATAGGAGAAAAGGTATACCGAAGTTTTGGTATACCTTTTCTATTATGCTAGATGATAGAAGTAAAGTTCCCCTTTTAAGATAATTCTCCAACAAACCAAATCTCTTTTTCATCGATTGTATCCTCATCATAAATGACTTCTTGAAAGTGCAATGTTTGGACAGTAGGACAAATTGAAATTCCCCATGTCTTCCAAAAATCAGATTCATTTGAAAGAGGAATCCATTTTTGAAATTCACTATTTCTATTAAAGAAATTATGAAAGTACCCCTCATTTTTAAATATAATAATTTGCGAATCCCACAAACTTTCTATAGAAATCAAAACAACAACTCGATATGTATGTGTATCGCTCGGTTTTATTTTTATTAAATGGTTTGCTTGATTTAATAAGGTTTGTATACACGATCGTTTTACTTTTCTAGGTGTTTTATACGAATCGATAAAAGCTTGGGAAACTGGTAAAGGCATATAACAATATTCATCGTTATAGAAAGCAGAAGGGAACGTTTTTGTATGTTCTTCAATTCGCTTTATCATCGTGTTTGTTTTACGCTTCACCCCACGTATTTTCTTTTCACGCATTGTTAAATCATCTCCATAAATTTTTGTAATGCAGCTGAGTGATATATATCTTTTCTAGTAATAAAAGTAGTAGGAACCTTTTTGAATCTATTTGGTAAAGGGTTGAATGATAAGTTATGTGCATGACCATTTAAAATAGATTTCATCATAATTGCTACGCCCATATTTGATTTTACACAGGCGAGTATTGCTTCAATTGTTCCGAACTCTAATATTCGTTTAGGCGAGATGCCTTCTTCTTGAAGCCAGTCTTCTAATAAACTTCTATAATAGCAACCTTGACTAAAAGCGAGTAAATTCATATCTTCTATGTCTGTAAGAGAGGGTAAAGGTTTTTTACTAATGAGAACTAATTCTTCTTCACGAAATACACTTGTATGAAGTTCAGCGTGCTGAGTAGAGCCAGCTATAAACGCTCCGTCTAGTTTTCTTTCTAACACTAGCCTAATTAGTTGTTCGGTCGTATTTGTTTCTAAAATCAATTCGACTTTTGGGTGTTTCTCATAGTAGGCCGTTAATATAGAGGGAAGCCTTACCGCAGTTGTAGATTCTGTACATCCGATTTTCAACGTGCCCTTTGGCTCAGTTCCATTACTTTGAACCGCTTTTATAGATTGATCCATTAAGTGGATAATTTGTTTAGCGTATGTTAATAAAATCTCACCGTTAGAAGTTAAAGTTACACCTTTTCCGTTACGGTAAAATAAAGGCACACCTAATTCATTTTCTAGTTGTTTCATACGCATTGTTACGCCTGATTGTACATAGTTCAAATTTTTAGCTGCGTGAGAAATATTATTTTCCTTCGCAACTTCGTAAAATACAGTTAAATCTTTTATGTCCACGTATCATCCCTCCGAAAAGGTATCAATTTTTTTGATGGATTATATGATGAATATTTATTTTATATGATATCAGAACTTTCATACAATGGAAGGGGGTGGAGGGATGATTGTGTTAATCGAAGAAAGGATGAAAAGTACTTATAAGTGGATGATGTTAATTGTTGCGACGATTGCTCAAACAACAGCGACGCTTATAACGTATGGTGTTGGAGTTTTGGCGTTATTTTGGAAAGAAGAATATGCGCTTACGAATATGGAGAGTGGATTGTTAGTAAGTGTTGTAAATGTTGGACCATTATTTTGTATGCTTTTTGTTGGGCGGCTACTTGATCAATATGATGAAAAGTTGTTAATTTCTATAAGTTCATTTTTGCTAGGAGGTTCGCTTTTACTAACTAATATAGTAAATGGATTTAATGGACTGTTATTTGTACTTTTATTAGTAGGAATGTTTTATAGTGTTTCCCAGCCAGGAGGAAGTAAAGTGATTTTAAAATGGTTTCCAAAAGAAAATCGTGGATTAGCGATGGGAATAAGGCAAGCTGGTATACCGATTGGTGGCGCGTTAGCGGGAGTTTTAATCCCGTTTCTTACAATACAATATAATGTGACTTATGCGATAAATAGTATGGCATGCATTTGTATAATTGGAGGTTTATTATTTTTTATGTTTTATAAAGAGCCATATGTCCAAGAGGATGTAAGGAAAGAATATATTAAAAATTCTTTATGGATGCAGCTAAAAGTAGTGATATGTAAAAAAGAGTTGTATCCAATTTATATAACAGGTATTTGCATGATTTCATTACAAATGGTGTTAGTTGGACACTTTATGAAATTTTTAGTAAGGGAACAATCCATTACATCTATTGTAGCCGGAACAGTATTTTCAGTTATGTTCTTTTCTGGAATGATTGGCCGTGTTGCATTAGCAGCTATTAGTGATGTGTTTTATAAGGGGAATCGGCGCATACCTTTATTTATAACTGTCTGTGCTTCTATCGGTTTGATTCTATTGTTAGTAATGAGCATACATACAGTAACGAGTGGAGTATTGTATGGTGTCAGCGCATTGTTAGGCTTCTTTTCAATTGGTTGGTTTAGTCTTTTTATCGTCGAAGTTGCTGAATTGGCAAGTGAAGAATCTGTTGGAATAACAGTTAGTTTGGCGCTGACATTCAATCAAATTGCTATTATTGCTGCACCTGTTTTATTTGGGTATATTGTCGATGAGAAAGGGTATACGTGTGCGTGGTTGTGTATAGTGGTATTACTAAGTATTTCGGCAGTGAGTTTATATAGTAAAAGCAAAAAATAAAAGAAAGTTAGTAATGTAAATTTTATATGAAGAAATTCTAAAGAAATGCCGAATGTGCGACATTTCTATTTTATATGTTGTATAATCAAAAAATAAATGAGATTCGTTTTCAATGACGTTCATTACCTCTTTTGAAATTACCTGTTACTTTAGCCATAATGAGTTGTTTTTCTGTATCGTTATGTTATGTGCATGATTTATTTTGTTTAAAAATTTTTCAGCATCATTTCCTTTTAATATTTTAATTTATTTTCCGTAATATTCAATTAAAACTATGTTTTTTTTTGTTACTCTGTAATGGAACATCATATCATTTAAACGATTGTGTTTATCGGTATTTTTCATCGTAACAACTCCATTTCTTATTATGTGTAACAAATGTTACATAAGCTGTTGAAATTATAGTAGGGTGTATCCGATTGTAAGGTGGAAATTTTGCAAGAAAGAAATACAATAGAGAGTAGCCAAAAACTGAATATGAGAAAAAGGAATCTAGTTTAAATAGGTGAATAATAGATAGATAATATTATGAAATATTTGAAAATTAAAAGATATAGAATAGAATGGATGCATGTTAAGTGAAACTAGATAAAAGAGGGTTCCTATTATGCTAAAGAAATGGTTAATTGTTTTCTTTATTTTTGCTATTTTTTGTGGGAGTGTCGTTGCACTAATACATGTAAATAAAGGAAAGAAATATGATATAAAGGCATTTTCTAATGTAAATAGTAAGCAAAAGGACGGTATGCAAGAAGTTGATGTAAATGAAAAAAAGCGCTATGAAGTTGTAGCTGGAAAACTAGATCAATATTTAAAAGATAAAGGATTTAATGGGAGTGTTCTTGTAGCTAGTAAAGATCATGTAATTTTACGAAAAGGTTATGGATATGCGAATGTGAAAGATAAAGTAGTAACAACGCCAAGAACGAAATATCGCATTGGTTCTATTACGAAAACAGTCGTTGCAATATCTATTATGCAGCTAAAAGAAAAAGGGAAATTAAGTATTGAAGACAATGTAAATAAGTATATTCCATCATTTCCGGCAGATAAAAACATTACGTTACGAAATTTGTTAACCCATACGTCTGGGTTGCCAGATCAGGGACAAGGTAGGGTTGATGCGGCGTCACGATTAAAGTTAGTAACGTGGATTGGTGCACAAAAATTGCAATTTCCTGCAGGGACTGGTTGGAAATATACAGATTATAATTATATGGTGCTTGCGTATATTGTAGAAAAGATATCGAATAAACCGCTCGCTGAATATGTGAAAGAAAATATTTTTACGCCTGTTGAAATGCATGAATCTGGAATGGGTGCAACTCTCCCTGAAGATATTTTTTTAGCAGAAGGTTATACGAAAAAAGATAACGAGTTAATAGCTGCGCCTCGGTTAAAAATGAATTGGCTGTATGGGTGTGGTGAAATGTATACGACTATTGAAGATATGAAAAGATTAGATGAGGCTATTATGGATGGAAAGTTGATTTCTAAACAAAGTGTATCAGATATGTTTACTGCATCATCTGTAAGAAAATATGGGTTTAGTTTCTATACTAATCCAGATTATTATCATAATCATGGTGTATTAGCTGGTTGGAATACATTTAATAATTTTAACCGGGATAAACGAACGTTTGTAATATTATTCTCTAACGTACAAAATGGTATGAATGATTCGTTTAATCAGGAGTTTAGGAAAATGGCGAATGATTTAATAGAAGGAAAATAATAATTTTAAAAGTCGGTATTGATATGTAATTATCAATACCGATTTTTTTATTTAGTCATGTTCTATTTGCTGACTAAGTAGGTGAGAAAGGTGGTTGATATTTGAATAAATCTATATAGGTAGTTAAATGATATGAATGTAAAGGATAATTGGTAATTTTTACATTGATGAAAAAGCTTGAGCTTCACACTATGTGAAGCTTTACATTATTGGAGGTAAGAACAGGAGGATGAAAAGGTGAAAAAAGTAGTAAAGTTTTGTTTAATAGCTGCATTATCTACAACGATTATTAGTGGTTGTTCTTTTGAAGGTGGTAAAGAAAATGTAAAAGGGAAAGAGAATGGAAAAGTAGAGGTACAGAAAAAAGTTGGGAAATATACGATGCCAGATGAAAAAGATAAGCATGAAGGTACATGGTTGCAATGGCCTCATGAATACACATATGGTCAAGAATATAAGCAGGAAGTTGAACCGATTTGGGTTAAGATGGCAAGCGCTTTAACTGAGGGTGAAAAAGTTCATATTGTTGCATACGATGAGGAAGAGAAAGAGCGCATCAATAATCTTTTAATAGATAAAGGACTGAATATGGATAAAATTGATTTCTTTATCGCTCCTACTGATGATGTATGGGCAAGAGATAGTGGACCGATTTTTGTTTATGACAATAATAAAAATCTCAAAATATTAGATCCGGCATTTAATGGTTGGGGAAAGAAAACACCTTATAAAAATGATGCTCGTATACGTGAAAATGTTAGTAAACAATTAGGGGTTGAAAGGATTGATTGGGGGAACTTTGTCCTTGAAGGCGGCGCAATTGAATTAGACAGTAATGGGACTGCTTTATTAACTCGAAGTGCAGTAACAAATAAAAATAGAAATCCAAATTTATCAGAAAAGGAAATTGAAAAATATATAAGTGACCTAGGAGTATCAAACTTTATTTGGTTAGATGGAGTACCTAATTTAGATATTACTGATTTTCATATCGATGGATTTGCTAAATTCCATGGTAAATCTACCATTGTAACGATGAAAGAAGATGACCTAGCCGAATGGGGGTTGTCAAACAAGGATATGGATACATTGTTAGATGCAAAAAATGCTTCAGGACAGAAGTATAAGTATGAATACTTACCCCTTAGTAAAGATAAAGTTACTTTAGAAAATGGAAAAGCTCTCGATTATAAAGGCTCGTATAGCAATTATTATATTGGGAATGCTGTGGTATTGGTTCCTAATTATAATGATCCGAATGATAAAATCGCAAACGATACGATTCAGAAGTTATATCCAGATCGTAAAGTAGTTGGTATTGATGTGAGAGAGCTTTATAAAAATGGCGGCATGATTCATTGTGTTACACAGCAACAACCGATTCAATTGAAAGAATCGATTGAAATTCAGCAACCTACCGACAAAATAGGTACATTGTTACCTTTATCTATTTTGTCATGTTTTATTTTTCGCAAAAAGGAGCAAGGGCATTGAAAGGAATAATATTAACTAGTTTCCTAATGATAGGGCTTATGATTCTATTATTAAATTTCATACTTTCATATAAATTTTTATTATTGTATTTTAAAACCCTGTCAAGAGTCAATTTTTCGCTCAACCACGGCTATATATTTTTTATATAAATATATAATATTTCTCCGTGCTATAATCCATTCATGAAATGTGCACGTTTCGAACATTGTTATGAAAAGAGAAATAGTTGGCATAGTGAAATTAGTTATTCAACCATTATTAAAAAGCGAGGTAAATAATATGGAACAAAAACATAATGGAATTATTTTTACTGCAATACCAGATAAATCAAATGCATATTATCGTCCATTTTATGAAGACCTGATTTATTTTAATGAATACGTAAATGAAAATAAATCATTTACTGATCAACTAGTTTCTTTATCCATTGAAGAGCAAGACTTTCATACAAGCTTTTTTGAGTATGATGATATTTGGCTAAGAGATGTTGCACCAGTTGTTACAAATCATTTAGTTAAATTTAAATATCAACCAAATTACTTACCGAAAGATCAATGGAGATATTTAGATCAACAATTTAATAAATGGTTAAAAAAGAACGATTTTGAATATGTGAAGTCTCCATTGATATTAGACGGTGGAAATCTTATTTGGAATAAAAAAGATACTGTTATATTAACGGAACGCATATTTGATGATAATGATGATTGGACGGAAGAAGAAATTATAGAGCAACTGGAATGGGATTTGGATGTGAGCCGCGTTATTATTATTCCTGTTGAAGAAGGGGACGTACTTGCACATGCAGACGGAATGGTTAAATTTATTGATGAACATACGATGTTTATTAGTGATTTTTTAGGGGATCATGAATTTAGATATAATGTTCAAGAAATTATTCAAGAGCAAATGCCAGAAGCTGAATTTATAGTTGTTCCATCATCATATACAGAAAAAGGACAATATGATCAAGAAATAGCATCGGCAAAAGGGTTGTATATAAATATGTTAGAAACATGTGATGCGATTTACGTTCCTAAGTTTGGACTACCTAAAGATCGGGAAGTTTTACAATATATTCAACAACATACGGAGAAACAAGCTATTCAAATTCATGTAGGAGAAATATCAACAATGGGAGGCGCAATAAATTGTTTAACGTGGTATTGTCCTGATCATTTGTTACCTTCAAAAATGAAAAGATTGCACAATCAGAATGAAGAATTTTCAGTTAGGGAGATTTTTGATTGGTTTTAAAATAAGCGTATAAGAAAATGTATTCAAGGGGTAAGTATATGTATACAATTACTGAGTTTTCGCGGATTTGTAAAATGAGTACACGGATGCTAAGGCATTATGACAAAGAGGATATATTAAAACCAGCATATGTGAACCCTGAAAATGGGTATAGATATTATGAGCAAGGGCAGTTAGAAATAGCGTTGAAAATAAAAAAGTTAAGAGAGTATAAGTTCCCTCTACCAAAAATTAAAATCATTTTGCAGTCATCAGATCAAGACTCGTTTGTGAAACATATGCAAGCACAAATTATAGAGTTGTCTCACGAAGTGAAGCAAAATTTACAGGTTATTTCAGAAATGAATGAAATGGTAAATGTGAATAATGGCCTGCATATTGCTCGCCATAGAAGTTACGATATATTAATTGGAATGAGAAATGAAATAACAGTAATTGCTCAAAGACTGCAAATAAATATAGATGATATGGATGATTATTTTTATGACTTATATGAAAAAGTACAAAAGCATAACTTATCAATAGTTGGTTCGCCCTCTACGGTCTTTTATGATGAAGAGTATATTCCAAATGAAAGTGATGTTGAATTAAGGATTCCGGTCATGCATGGGAACAATAAAGATGTAGTACAAGAATATGAAATAAAAAAATTAAATCCACATCAAGTCGTTACTACTATGCATTATGGAAGTTATGACTATATAGGCTACGCTTATATTGCGTTAGAAAAATGGATTGAAAGAAATAGTTATGTAATAGAGGGGTCACCATATGAGGTTTACATTAAGGGACCTGAATGTGATTGTTTAGTAGAGGAGTATGTGACACAAATTTGTTTTTTAGTTATGAAAATAAGCTGAGAATAAGGATTGACATTAACATTATGTCAATCCTTATTCTATTTATGTAAGTAATTCATCATAATGAAAAGGAGAAAAAATATGAAAAAAACAATCATGATTATTTGTCTGATTCTAAGTATGACATGGGTATCGGCTTGTACTCCTGGAGTAGGAGAAGGTGAGAATGGTAGTTTTGTTTTACCTAAGGAATTGCCCAAAAATGTAGTGTTTAAAAATGGTACCATCTATACTTCAAATGGCAAGCAAGACATTGTAGAGGCTGTAGCCGTTAAAGAAGGGAAAATTACATTTGTTGGTTCAAACAAAGATGTAGAAGAATTTATAAATGAAGATACGAAAGTGGTGGATTTACAAGGACGTTTTATTCTTCCTGGTTTTGTGGACAATCATAATCATATATTTGAGGCGAAATCACCAGCAGCAGGGAATTGTAGTGTTTCACCGGATGCTTCGTTGCAAGAACAACGCTCGTATTTAAAGGTTTGTAAAAAAGATGTGAAAGATGGCGAATGGATAAGTGGAACAGGATTTAGTTTGGAAGAGCTGTTAAAAGATATGGACGAAAAGTCAGAACAACAAACGCCATTACAAGTTCTTGATGAGTTATTTCCTAATAACCCTGTATTAATTATGGAAAGAACTTCTCATTCTGTCTGGGTTAACTCAAAAGCATTGGAAGTAGCGGGAATAAATAAAGAGACGAAAGATCCGCAAGGCGGAAGAATCATCCGGGATCCAGAAACAGGAGAACCTTTCGGGCTTCTGTATGATACAGCAGGAGATATCGTGATGGAAAAAGCATGGAATTCTCAGCCTAATCTCTTTGAAAAAAATTATGAAGGTTTGCTGGACGGTTTAGATGAGGTTGCGAAGAATGGGATTACTACAGTCGGCGATGGACGTCTTTATTGGAAACGAGGCTGGTTAGATGTTTGGAATAAAGTTAACGATGAGAAAAAGTTAACGTCGCGAGTAGTACTTCGTCCGTGGGTATATCCGAACTTAAATGAAGCAGAACAAATAGAGTATTTCAAAAAGATTAAGCGTGATGATGTATCATCTCGAATGCTTATTAATCAAGTGAAGATGTATAGTGATGGAATTAGCATTAACAGTACAGCTAAAATACTAGAAAAATATAAATTTGAGTGGTTTCAGGGAACGCCGTACGGTTTGAACTATATTCCAGAAGAGAAAATGAAATGGTGGTTGAAGGAACTTAATAAACTTGGTTACGGTGCGCTCATTCATACGATTGGAGATGGCGGGGTAAGAGAGAGTTTAAATGCAATTGAGGCAGCGAAAAAAGAAGGGGCGAATCAGCCTTATACGCTTACGCATGTTGAGATGGTAGAAGATAGTGATATAAATCGTTTTGCTAAGTTAGGTATTAGCGCTGATTTCCAAGTAGGTCATGATTTTACAGAAGATCCTAAACAAAGCTGGGCAAGTACGTATTTTACAAATCAACAGATGAAACGAATTATGCCGTTAGGACGCATTTGGAAAACAGGAGCAAACGTGTCACTTAGTAGTGATTGGGATGTAAATGAACTAAATCCACTTGTGACAATTTCAAATGCACTAAGTATTAATGAAAAGGGCTTGTCTAATGTATATGCAGCTATTGATGCATATACAATTAAGCCCGCTAAAGCATTAGGCCTTGATAATATTACTGGTTCAATCGAAGTAGGTAAATCAGCCGATATGATATTACTAAATGAAGATATTACTAAAATGAGTGTCGATAAGATTCCAGATGCGAAAGTTTTAGTGACGGTTTTACAAGGAGAAGTAGTGTATCACAAGGGAAAATAAAGAATCAGTTTATGAAGTAGTTAATATATTTCTGTTGACCTTAACACGATGTCAAAGTTTAGACTGAACTTACATTCGAAGAAGGGGTGAACATGTATGAGAAATATGGAAAATAGTTTGTTTTATATGCCAGCTGAGTGGGAAAAGCATGAGGGGACATGGCTCCAATGGCCTCATGATAAAGCTCATAGAGGTGGAGGTTACAGAGCTAAGCTAGATGATATTTGGGTAACGATGGCAAAGGAGCTTCATTACGGAGAAATTGTGCATATTGTTGTATATGATGAAGAAGAAAAAGTACATGTCCAATCGAAGTTAATGGAAGCGAAAGTGGATATGGATAAAATTGATTTCTTAGTTCAAGAGACGGATGATGTGTGGGTAAGAGATAATGGACCGATTTTTGTAAAAGATAAGGAAGGCAATCTCTGCTTAACACACTGGACTTTTAATGGGTGGGGTGAGAAATATCCGTATGAAAATGATGCGGGTATTCCGGCGGAAATAAGTGAAATGTATAGCATTCCAAAAGTTAATTCTAGTGTCTGTCTAGAGGGCGGGGGAATAGAGATAAACGGAAATGGAACCTTAATGGCGGCAAAAACTTCTATTATAAATGAAAATCGAAATGCTACACTAAGTCAGGAAGAGATTGAAATAGAGTTAACGAAGCATTTAGGGGTAACGAATTTTATATGGATAACGGGCATTCGCGGTGAGGATAATTATGATGAAGATACGGATTACCATATTGATGGAGCAGCACGTTTTGTAAATGAAAATACAATTCTTTATGAATATGATCCTTTCGGAGAAAGTGAATCATACCTTTTGGAGGCGTACGAAAAGCATTATCAAGAATTGCGACAAGCAAGAAATATAGATGGAAAACCATTTCAGCTCATACCAGTACCGGTGACAAGAAAAGTGGTAAAAGAAGCAGACTGTAAGGGCTCATATTTGAATTTCTACATTGGAAATGAAGTTGTATTAGTTCCTATATATGGTGATGAACATGACAAGTTAGGGCTTCAAATCATGGAAGGGCAGTTTCCAGGAAGAAGAATTGTCGGTATTTATGTAAATGAACTGTTTGCGTATGGTGGCATGATTCATTGTGTGACGCAGCAACATTTGGCATAGAGTATCCGAAATGAAAAAAGCATGCAGAGTATATACTCTGCATGCTTTTTATAATGCTGAAAACTCTTCAACAAGTGAGCTAAAACGATTTAGTGCACTTTCAATCGGTTCTGGCGTAGTTAAATCAACTCCAGCTTTTTTCAGTAAGTTTAATGGATAGTCAGAACTTCCGCCTTTAAGGAATTCAATATAATGTTTTTGAGTATTTGGATCGCCGCTCAATAACTTATCAGCAATTTGGATTGCAGAAGCGAAACCAGTTGCGTATTTGTACACGTAAAATGGACGATAGAAATGCGGTATTCTAGCCCAGCCGTATTTTACTTCTTCGTCAAATACGAGGGAGTCGCCATTATACTCTCTAAACAAGTTTTCATAAACTTCGCTAAAGACTTGGGCATTTAATGGTTTACCTTGCTGCGCCATTTCATGTGTGATTTTTTCAAACTCAGCGAACATAATTTGTGTAAAGAAAGTGCCTTTAAATTTGTCGATGAAATGATTTACTAAATGGTTACGTACATTAGCATCTTTTGCTTCTTTTAATAAATGATGAATTAATAGGACTTCATTTACTGTAGAAGCGACTTCTGCAACAAAAATAGTATAGTGTGCAGAAATTCTCGGTTGGTATCCGTGTGAGTAGTGCGTATGCATACCGTGTCCACATTCATGAGTGAGAGTGAAAAGGTTATTTAAATCATCGTGATGATTTAAAAGAATGAAAGGATGAACACCGTATACACCAAAATTATAAGCGCCGGAACGTTTTCCTGGCGTTTCTCTCACGTCAATATAACGCTTATCTTTAAAGCTTTTTAATGTTTCAATATATTCTTCACCTAATGGAGCTAGTGATTCGATCATCATGTCAAACGCTTTGTCATATGGAATGTCTTGTTTTACACCCGCTACTAAATCAACGCTCAAGTCGTACTGGCGTAGTTCATCTACATGTAATTTTTCTTTTCGAAGTTCATTATAAGTATGTAGTGATTGAATATTTTTTTTCGTCGTCTCAATTAAATTTTCATATACTTCTTTCGGAACCGTGTCGCCAAATAATGACTTTTCTAAAGCTGATGGATATTTTCTTAGCTTTGAAACAGTAACATTATTTTTAATAGCAGCAGATAAAGTAGAAGCGATAGAATTTTTTAATTGAACGTATGGTTTGTAATAAGCTTTATAGGCTTCTTTACGTTTCTCGCGATTTTCATCTTCTATTAACTTTGCATACATTCCACGCGTTAAAGTAACTTTTTCTCCCTCATCAGTAGTCACTTCACCAAATAGTATATCTGCATTATTTAACATGCCGTATGTATGCTGCGGGGAGGAAAGTGCTTCACCCATTTGTGATAAAATCTCTTCTTGGTCTTTATTCAATACGTGTTTTTTATAACGGTATAATTCAAATAAGTCTTCTTTATAATATTGTAAACCTTCTGCTTCTTCTATGTAAGAATGTAATGTGTTTTCATCTACGCTAAGTAAGAATGGGGAAAAGAAAGATTTAGCCGCACTTACTTTCACGTGTAATTGTGATACTTTATCGACAAGAGATTGAGCGTCAGTATCGCGCGTATCAAGATCAGATTGTAATCGTGCATAAGCGAACATTAAAGATATTATGCTAGAAATTTCTTCGCTCTTTGTTAAATAGGCTAATAAACTATTGCCATCGTGAATATGTCCATTAAACTCATGTAATTCTTTCGTTAATACTTCAATTTTATGAAAATCGCTTTCCCAATCTTCAATTGTATGATAAATATCCGTTAAATCCCATTTCTCTTTATCATCTACTTGTAGTCGATCTTTAAGTTCTGTCATAATCATTTCCTTTCTAAATATGTAGTTATATTCCTATATAACTATGAAATACAACAAATTGCAAAAAATCCCTGCTGAAAATTGAAAAGCCTTGCTAAAATGACAAGGCTAAAAAAATTATAATGTAATTCCGAATTTTGAATGTAAAAGATTTTTATATTGCACATCTGTAACGTTTTCTTTCGTTTTTTTACCGTTTTTCGCTATTGTGAGACTATCCTTTGTTAAAGATGCATGCCCATCTTCAGTTAGTTTTACAATAAGAGGTACTTTATTAAATGGTGAGCCCTCATGTTCAACGATAATTTCTTGTGCTGCATTTGCTTTTTCTTCATCCACTTCTTCTATATAAAATGCATAGCCTAACGTCCAATCATCAGCAGAAGATTGATCCAAAAACTCATTGTTTTTACGCATCTCTAACATGTAATTTCCCTTTTCAGTCATTTCTTTACGAATACGATAATCTCCTGTAATGGAGTGAATGACTTCACCTGAGAAAGGAATAGGTGTAAGAGGTAAGTATGATCCGAATCCTACTTCAATTAAATAAAGTTCATTATGATGTGCTAAAACAGTTGCGATGTGTCCAGAATCAACAGCCCATATAGAATTTGCAGCATTGTACACTGTTCCTGAAACGAGATGAACATCAAATCCAGCGTCTTTAAGGAAGTAGTACATAGTAGGATTGAGTTCATAACAAAGACCGCCACGGTTGTTTACTAAAATTTTTTCTTTTAGATTTTCTTTTGATATTTCTGTAAAGTTGTTTTCGAGTATATTTAAGTTTTCAAAAGGGACAGTTTGTGCCATCGCGTACATAATGTTAGGTAAATCTTCAAATGAAACTTTTTGTTTTTCTTCTATATGTAATCGTGCGAAAAATTGTTTTTGAAAGTCGGTCATAGAAATCCCTCCGTCATGCTTTTATAGATAAATTGTAAACAATCTTGAATAAGATGTGAAATGAAAACTACTTTGAAGTATTTGTTAAATATGTGAAGTTAGATTAAAAAATAATGTGGGAGAGTGAGAGATTGCTACTTTACTAATTGTAGAACGAATATTATAATAATTCCGATAAACTATGCAAACGTTTTCTTGGAAGGGGATGATGTAAATATGTTGAAAAGAATAACAGTAGTCGGCTTGTCGGTTGTTTTGTATTTACCTAGTATATATGGGGGGAGTAAAGTTTATGCAGATACGGTTAACAATGGAACGTTAATGCAGTATTTTGAGTGATATGCTCCGAATGATGGGAATCATTGGAATCGTTTGCGTTCGGATGCTGGAAATTTAGCTCAGAAAGAAATTACATCTGTCTGGATACCGCCTGCATATAAAGGAACTACGCAAAATGACGTAGGATATGGAGCGTATGATTTATATGATTTGGGAGAATTCAATCAAAAAGGAACGGTGCGGACGAAATATGGGACAAAAGCACAGCTGAAATCTGCAATTGAAGCTTTACATAAGCAAAACATTGATGTATATGGTGATGTAGTTATGAATCACAAAGGTGGAGCAGATTATACTGAAACTGTAACAGTTGTCGAGGTAGACCGTAACAATCGAAATATTGAAGTATCCGGTGATTATGAAATTAATGCATGGACAGGGTTTAACTTTCCAGGGCGTGGCGATGCTTATTCTAATTTCAAATGGAAATGGTATCATTTTGACGGAACGGATTGGGATGAAGGAAGGAAATTAAATCGAATTTATAAATTTAGGGGGATAGGTAAAGCATGGGACTGGGAAGTGTCTAGCGAGAATGGAAATTATGATTATTTGATGTATGCAGATCTTGATTTTGATCATCCAGATGTTGCGAATGAGATGAAAAATTGGGGAAAGTGGTATGCGAATGAATTAAATTTAGATGGCTTTCGTTTAGATGCTGTTAAACATATTGATCATGAATATTTACGCGATTGGGTAAATCATGTCAGACAGCAAACGGGGAAAGAAATGTTTACAGTAGCTGAATATTGGCAAAATGATATTCGAACTTTAAATAATTATTTAGCGAAGGTCAATTATAATCAATCTGTATTTGATGCACCACTGCATTACAATTTTCATTATGCTTCAAAAGGAAATGGGAATTATGATATGAGAAATATTTTAAATGGAACAGTAATGCAAAATCACCCTGCACTTGCAGTTACTCTCGTTGAGAATCATGATTCTCAGCCTGGACAGTCATTAGAATCTGTAGTAAGTCCGTGGTTTAAACCGTTGGCATATGCATTTATTTTAACTCGTGCAGAGGGCTATCCTTCAGTTTTCTATGGTGATTACTATGGGACAAACGGAAATAGTAGTTATGAAATTCCAGCATTAAAAGATAAAATTGATCCGATTTTGACGGCACGAAAAAACTTTGCATATGGTACGCAGCGTGATTATTTAGACCATCCAGATGTGATTGGATGGACAAGAGAAGGTGATAGTGTACATGCTAATTCTGGTTTAGCGACATTAATCTCTGATGGACCGGGAGGATCAAAGTGGATGGATGTTGGAAAGAATAATGCAGGGGAAGTATGGCACGATATGACGGGTAATCAAACAAATACTGTAACAATTAATAAGGATGGATGGGGGCAGTTCCATGTAAGTGGAGGATCAGTTTCCATATATGTTCAGCAGTGAATTGTTAATAGAAAAGAAGAGGTAGACTGAAATATAAGTTTTCCTCTTCTTTTTATATTATTATCATTCCTAAATCTTTATTTTAATAAATGAACTAGTCGACTTTTGAGACAACAAGAGATGCGTTGGAATAAATAATGTCACCTGTGGCTTCTCTTATTCGTACTCGAATAACATCTCCTTGGTTTAAAGATAATAGATCAGTTCTGGCGGATGTAGCTCTTACTCCAGAACCACCACCAACTCGTGTTTCAATTGCGAATTGAATCGAATCGTTTATTGTAAGATTTAATATGCTAGATGAAATAGCTTGTATCGCAAATACGATTGAAAAGGATACAGAGTATACACCAGTGGTATTAATTGTAATGGAGTTGTCTACTGAATTTAGAGTAGTTCCACTAACAGGTCCTGGAATGGTAAAGTTAACATTTGTATTAACTACTGCTGAAAAACCGATACCTATTTCAGAAGTTATTGTTCCAAATACAGGGAGTATCCCTAAACCGGTTGCTCCAGTAGGCCCAGTTATTCCAATTCCGGTAGACCCTGTAACCCCAGTGGGCCCAGTTATTCCAATTCCGGTAGGCCCTGTAACCCCAGTAGGCCCAGTTATTCCAATTCCAGTGGGTCCTGTAACCCCAGTAGGCCCAGTTATTCCAATTCCGGTAGGTCCTGTAACCCCAGTAGGCCCAGTTATTCCAATTCCGGTAGGTCCTGTAACCCCAGTAGGCCCGGTCGGAAATGTAAATGGTGGAATTGGTGGTAGTGTGGGACCAATTAAATTTGGTTCAAGAGCAGGCCCAGGTAAAATGATGTATTGTTCGCTCATCTAGTAACCTCCTATGATTGCTTGTCATAATTATTAAATGTATTAGGGTAAGTAAATGACATTCGCAATAGCGGAGGCGCTTATTTAATTTTTTTTGCAGCGAAATTAAAGTTATTACTTTAAAGTTCAATACAATAAAAAATAGTATTGTGATTGCTATAGAACTAAATATTAGTATGTTTTTAACGTGATTTTCATAGATATTATATTTGCTTTACGATAAAACACTTATAGTGTAAAATTACACTATAAGTGTAAAGTGATAACTAATGGGTGTTTTTACACTTGTGGTTATGAGAAGAAGTTCTTTATATAAATCGTAATTTAAAATCCATAAGGACATTTCTGTATAGGCAGTAGTAGCAAAAGGAGAGGCAATATGAAAAGAACAATAATGAAATATAGCATAATGTTTAGTTTATTCCTATTAACATCATGTGATATATCGGATAAAGAAATTGAACAAAAAGCACAAAGTTATACAAAATTGGAGCATGGTATTTCTGTAAAACTAGATCGAATTGAAATAGCCGACCAAGGTAAGGATTTTTTAGGTCCAAACACACGAACAGCTTATGTACAGCAAGTAGATGAACCGCATTTACAGTTTCAAATATCCTTCGATGGACGAAGTTCTCCAAAGGTAAATAATGATAACTATAAAATAAAAAAAGGAGCAAATGATTTACGAGAAGGATTCAATACATATTATGAGGAAAAAGGAAATAATACTCTATTTACTTTCGAGCAAATGCAGACGGGGGATATTGTTTTCGATAAGGATGCAGAGAAAAGAATAGTGAAGAAACATCCGAAGCATTATGTTACGGCAGTTTTCAAAAGTAATATCTTTTTGAACGTAAACAACCGTGCACATATGGAAACGTTAGCGGAGCTTGCGAGAAGTATTCAGGAATTTAATAAGATAATTGAAAATAGTAAGAGTAGTGTGGAAGAGATAACGATCCAGCTACCAAATATTAATAAGGATGTTTTACAATATATTGCGGTAGAGCATTTAGTAACGGCTGAAGATGCGAAGAATACCCTTGAGAAAAGAAATGAGTATATGAAGATTTTGCAATCTATAAAGTAAAAGAGTATTATCAGAAAAAAATGTCCTTAGTAAGGTGTGAAAGGGACACCTTTACTTCTCACAAAACATATAGTATGATGATTTCAGTAAATTAGATTTCAATGACTATAATATAAATTAATGAGAGGTGCTTTTTGTGAGTGCGGTAGGTACTAAATAGGAAAAATTTAATGAAATAAATCGGATAAGAACAGGGGATTTTTATGTATACCATGCCCCTAATTTTGTCATGGATTTATTTCGATACCTATGAAGATACCTACAATACTTTATAAAGCGTGTAATAAGGGGAGTGCCATCCGTTTTTTATGGCTTATTTCCTCATATGTTATTACACATGCCTTGTAAATGTAAAAGCTGCGGTATCCCCGCAGCTTTTTTGTATATTTTTTGAATGTATAAAAATGGTAAATGAATCATGTAGAACTCATTGGAATCTAATGAGTAGGTATCTTCATTTATGATAAAAATCAATCATAGTGAGGAGAAATAAAATGAATACGATGACTTTTGAAAAGTTACAATATAACGAATTAAAGGAAATAGTGAAATCATATTGTGTAAGTGGATTAGGTAAGGAATTATTAAACAAATTAGAGCCGAGTACGAGTATAAAAGTAGTGAGGAATCGCTTGAATGAAACGACGGAAGCACGAGCTATAGTAGATGCAGAAGGGCATGTTCCTTTTTTCGGTATTTCAAATATTGCTAGTACAATTCAAAAATTAGAAAAAGGGATGATTTTAGATCCTGAAGAGTTAGTAAGTGTTTCTGACTTTTTACGCGGCTGTAGAAAGATTAAAAAATTTATGTTAGATAAAGAATTTTTTGCGCCAGTATTAGCTTCTTATGCGAATTCAATGACTGAATATAAAAGTATTGAAGAGGAAATCAACTTTTCCATTAAAGGTAATAGTATTGATGCAGCTGCGAGTAAGGAATTAAAACGAATTCGCAATAACATTGATTCGGTAGACGGAAAAATAAAAGAGCGCTTAACGAAGTTTTTAAATAGTAGTGCAAATAAGAAGTATATTCAAGAGTTCTTTATTAGTAAGAAGGATGATAGGTATACGATTCCAATTAAATCTTCTTATAAAAATCAAGTTGCGGGAAGTATAGTTGAAGCGTCCGCTAAAGGTTCTACTGTATTTGTAGAACCGCATACGGTTACAAAGTTAAACGTGGAACTCGCAAGTTTGAAAGCAGAAGAAGCGATGGAAGAGTATCAAATTTTAGCGACTTTATCAGGGATGGTAGTAGAAAATATTTATCATATAAAAATTAATATGGAATTAATTAGTCAGTATGATATGGTATTTGCAAAAGCGAAGTTTAGTAAATCAATCGATGGAATAGAGCCAAAGTTAAATGATCATGGCTACATTCATTTAGTAAATTGTAAGCATCCGCTTTTAAACGGAAAAGTAGTACCGTTACACTTTGAAATCGGTCAAAGTTATCGTAGTTTAATTATTACAGGACCAAATGCGGGCGGGAAGACAATTGTATTAAAAACAATTGGACTACTAACATTAGCGACAATGTCAGGTCTGCACATCGCTGGAGATAAAGAAACAGAAATTGCTATTTTTGAAAATGTATTTGTAGATATTGGTGATAATCAAAGTATTGAAAATGCACTAAGTACATTTTCATCTCATATGAAAAATCTATCTGAAATTATGAGGATGTCAAATAATAATACGCTACTATTATTTGATGAGATAGGAAGCGGGACTGAACCGAATGAAGGGGCAGCACTTGCAATTTCTATTTTAGAGGAGTTTTATCTTGCGGGATGTATTACAGTTGCGAGTACTCATTATGGTGAAATTAAACGATTCTCAGAAATGCATGATGATTTTATGAATGCAGCGATGCAATTTAATAGTGAGACACTAGAACCACTTTATAAATTAGTAATCGGAAAATCAGGTGAAAGTAATGCACTTTGGATTGCAAATAAAATGAACGTAAGAGAACATGTACTGCAAAGAGCGAAAGAGTACATGGAAAATAAAGAATATCGTTTTGAAAAACTGAATGAAAGCAAAATTAGAAAACCGAAATTTGTGCAAGAAAAAAGAGAAAATCATTACGAGTACAAAATCGGCGATCGTGTAAATGTATTAGATTATGATGATTTTGGTATCATCTATAAGGAAATAGATAATTTCTATAACGTCGTTGTATATTATAACGGTGAATTCGTTGAAGTGAATGTAAAACGTATTACGTTAGAGGTAGCAGCAAAAGAATTATACCCAGAGGGATACGATTTAAATACACTATTTGTCGATTATAAAGAAAGAAAAATGCAACATGATATTGAGCGTGGATCGAAAAAAGCGCTTCGTAAAATCCAAAAAGAAATAAGAAAGAATAGAGAATAAGTTAAAATGGTAACGATTAGACAAGAACAACAAAGTGATTATAAAAAAACAGAAGAAATTGTACAAAAAGCATTTTTAAAAGAAGAATTCAGTGATAAAACAGAACATGAACTTGTGAGTCGTATTAGAAAATGTGAAGCGTTTATTCCTGAATTATCAATCGTTGCGGTAAATGAAGAAATTGTTGGGCACATTCTGTTATCAAAAATAAAGATAGAACAAGGTGCAACTTCTGTAGAATCATTAGCACTTGCACCGGTTTCAGTTGCTAGGGGCTATCAGAAAAAAGGAATTGGTGGAAAACTTATTGGAGCTGCGTTAGAAAAAGCGAAAGAACTTGGATACGGGTCAGTTGTAGTATTAGGACACCCAGAATACTATCCGAAATTTGGCTTTAAGAAAGCAAGTGAGTGGAATATAAAAGCACCATTTGAAGTGCCAGATGAAGTATTTATGGTGATGGAGTTAAGTGAGAACGCTCTGCAAGGTGTAGAAGGAATTGTACAGTATTCGAGTGCTTTTGCTGAGTAGGAATATCAGTTAAGAAATGTAATCATAAAAGATGCTATCTTTTTGTAGAGATATACAGAAAGATAGCTTTTTTTATTGAGCAAATTCACTTACGTATATTTTGCTCAATGAATAATTAAGATGGTAAAATTGATATAGAAATGTAAAGGGAGAGAAAAGAATGAAGAATCGAGATATAGATAGCAATGAGAATGTAGTTACGTTATATGTTACGAGACACGGTAAAACAATATTAAATACGAATCATCGCGCGCAAGGTTGGGCAGACTCTCCATTAGTAGAGAAAGGGGTGGAAGTTGCCTCTAATTTAGGAACGGGATTAAAAGATGTTCATTTTATGAGTGCATATAGTAGTGATAGTGGCCGAGCGATTGAAACTGCTAATTTAGTATTAAAATATAGTGAGCAATCAAAGTTAAAACTTGAGAAAAGAAAAAATTTACGAGAATTAAATTTTGGTATTTTTGAAGGTGAAAAACTTGAAAATATGTGGGATGTAGTTGGAAAAGCTGCGGGCGTTGCATCGCCAGAAGAACTTATGAAGTTTTCTATTCAAGAAGTGATTAATCTGATTAGAGCAGCAGACCCTACGAAACAGGCGGAAGATTGGGAATTATTTTCTACTCGTATAAAAGCAGAGATTGATAAGATTAGTGAAGAAGCTGCTGCAAATGGTGGCGGTAACGTTTTAGTTGTCGTTCATGGGCTTTTGATTACTGCATTAATTGAAATGCTAGACAGTAGCAAAACAAAACTTGGAGTGGAAAATGCTAGTGTGACGAAGATTGTATATCAAGACGGAACATACACAGTCGAGTCTGTTGGAGATATGAGTTATGTTGCAAAAGGGAAAGCAAGTGTGGAAATATAAAAATAAGAAAAGGAAGGTAGAGAAATCTAGCTTCCTTTTTATGTTGTTAATTATGGGATCAATAAAATCTTCCCAGTACTTTTTCTGCTCTCTAATAATTCATGAGCACGGGCACCATCTTGTAAAGAGAATGTAGTAGAACTTGTGATCTTTAATTTTTCGGTCGCAATCCATTTGAATAATTGAGAGGAGCGTTCTTTTCTCTCTTCATAAGATGTAAGCACGTTCCAAAGGTCTCCGCCAGTTAAAGTTTTCGAAGTATCCATAAGCATACGAGGATTAACGGATGCTGGATTACCACCGGCCATTCCGTAAAATACGACAGTGCCACCAGTTTTAGTAGCGCTAAAACTTTCCTCTAATGTAGAACCTACTGATTCATATACAACATTTACTCCATCACCGTTTGTTATTTCAAGTACTTTCGCAGGCCATGCTTCCGTATATAAAAATACGTGATCAGCACCAGCTAATGTAGCTATTTGTGCTTTTTCTTTTGATGAAGTGAGGCCGATTACTTTTCCGCCTAGTAGTTTAATTATTTGAACGAGAAGTTGCCCAACACCTCCAGCTGCGGCATGTACTAAAGCTATATCACCTTGTTTTATTTCATAGCTATCTTTCGTTAAATAATGTGCTGTTAATCCTTGTAATAAGACAGAAGCTGCTGTTTCAAAAGAAATAGAATCTGGAAGTATAATTGCTTTCTCAGATGGAACGGCAACTAGTTCTGCATTTGCAAATGGTACATCAGCAAATGCGATACGGTCTCCAGGATTAATATTCGTAACATCAGCTCCTACTTGTTCAACAATGCCAGCCCCTTCATAACCTAATACATATGGCGGGTTGCCAGCGAGATGATAATCGCCGCGGCGTCTATAAATATCGGCAAAATTTAAACCGATTGCTTTCGTGCGGACAAGAATTTCATTTGGATTTATGATTGGATCATTTAGTTCTTTATATTGTAGTACATCCGGATTTCCGAACTGTTCGAAACAAAGTGCTTTCATATGGAATACCTCCATTTTTATTGTTTGTCGATGCTCTTTATCATACAATACAAATATCGATAGACAAAGAGGATTATTTCGATAAAATCAATCGGAAATATCGATTGAAAAGAGGGATGATAAATGGAGATAAAGCAATTAATTACATTTAAAGTAGCGGCGGATACTTTGAATTTTACGCAAACTGCGAAGAAATTAAACTTTGCTCAATCGAGCGTAACGGCACAAATTAAAACGTTAGAAGCTGAGCTAGGTACGCCGTTATTTGAAAGATTAGGAAAACGTCTTTTCTTAACGGAAGCAGGTAGGAAGTTTCAACTATATGCCGACAAGATGATTGCACTTAGTAACGAAGCAAAAATGGCTGTGAAAGATGATGAGGAAATAGCAGGTACGTTAATAATCGGTGCGCAGGAAAGTCAATGTACATATAGACTTCCTTCTATATTAAAGAGGTTTAAAGCACAATTTCCTCAAATAAAGCTTATATTTAAACCGGCGCATTCCAATAAAGATGCGAAGGAACAATTGATGGAGGGAAAAGTCGATCTTGCCTTTATTTTGGACGAATGTAAAACAGAAGATGCTTTACATGTGGAGCCGCTTATGAAAGAAGAATTAAAAGTAGTAGCTGCTTCAGGGCATCGTTTACTTGAACAACCTTCCATTACTACAAAAGATTTAGAAAGTGAGACACTTTTACTAACGGAGCTTGGTTGCTCGTATCGAACTTTATTTGAAGAGCTATTTCGTACAGAAGATGTGTATCCAGCAAATAAAATTGAGTTCGTTAGTGTTGAGGCAATTAAGCAATGTGTTATTGCAGATTTAGGTATAGCGGTTTTACCAGCGATAGTAGTAGAAAAAGATATAAGAGAAGGGACGATAAAAGAGTTACATGTAGAAAATGCAATCTCACCGATTTATACACAAATTGCTTGGCATAAAGATAAATGGATGACAGCGCCGCTACAACAATTTATTGATGTAACGAGGGAGTTTTTTACAACGGATTAAGTGGAGAAATATTTATTTTATATAAAAGAAAAAATGGCACTTTTGTATAAAGAACCGATGCTTGCATGTAACAAGTATCGGTTCTTTTATGTTTTAAATAAAGGATGCTATAAAATGTGTATTTCTCAACTTTTTTTCTTAGACGGATACGTAAATTTCTTCGTATATTCCAATACTCATAAGGAAATTTACAACGTTTATTCGTTTCTGTAAGATGCCTCTAGGAAGTATGAAAGGAGGGGCGTACATAGGGGGAGATTGTCTTTATTATACGTACTTATTTTGAGGGAGGAGATTGAAAATGTTTAAAAAGTTAATGAAAGTATGTGTATTAAGTGTGGCAAGTATAGGTGTATTATTTAGTTTTCAAGGAAGTACATTTGCAGCTACTGATTTAAGTAGTTACTATGACGGAAAAAATCCGGCTACAACAAAAGTATACGGAGGCAGTACAACGTGTGATGCAGATGGATTTAATGCAAAGTCTACAGCGGTGTATGAGGGTAGTAAAAAAGTAGGGACAGTGTATTTACGTTACAGTAATAAATGTCACGCAGCATGGTCTAAGCTTGTTTTAGAACAACCAGCACCTTCCGTTTCTGGAGGGATATATGCTTACGCTGTTATTAATAAATATAAAAACGGTGTATTCCAAAAATCAGTAGATTCTAATAATGGTAATGGAGCAATTAAAACAGGTCAAACGAGTACGTATACAGGAATGGTATTTGATTTAACTGCGGATTTTGGTTATACAGCTGATGCTGAAGCCGTTACAATTAATAACGGTTACGGGAAAACTGGACGCTATTAAAAAGGAGCGGAGTGCTATGAAACTTTTAAAAAAGCTGAGCGCATGTTTTTGCCTATCTTTTCTCGTTTTAACTAGTGTGTTTAGTACGACGAATAATGATAAAGCATATGCAGAAGATCATTCGTATGATGGGAAAAGTCCGTATTACAATAGTTGTGATCAATCAGCAGTAACGAAAGAAAAGAAGTGGATTGATTCCAATTCTTATGTGGAATTAAAATTTAGCACAACGTGTAAGACAGCATGGGCAAAAGTTACAGTAACTCGTGCAGCAGTATATAATAACGAAGCTGATGCAAGGATTGTTAGAAAAACAGATGGAAAGGCATACACTTGCGGGAGTACTGGAGGAAATGGTGTTGTAAATAAAGGGCAAACATCATGCTATACGCCAATGGTATATGATTTAGATCCAAGAAAGGCACAGGCGCAAGGGAAACATGCTATTCCGAATAGTGACGCATATAATTATGCGGAGACTATTTGGTATTGATTATATTATAAAAAATTTAAGATAGCATATTTAAAGAGCATGTTTTGATTGGGTTTCAAAGCATGCTCGATCTGTATTCATTCTAAGTTTTTAGGTAATCAACTAATAAGGTCTGTATCAGGAGGATTGTATCCAAGGTGACGAGCCATTGATACAATTTGTCCTTTATGATGAAACTCATGTGTCTCTGTATGAGTTAAAAGCCATAGCGGAGTTGTACTCCAAGGTTCTTTTTGCCATTTTACTTCATTTGCTATATTTTCGAGCCAGCGGTCATTGTATTCATCTAAAAAATGTTGTACAGTCTTATCTACTAACTTAAATCTAGCACGGACTTTCGTGATATCTGCATGCTCAATTTCATAATCACTAGCAAATGAAAAATCTGCCCGTTTTTGCTTGAATGCGAATGATCCAAGCCAGTACCGATAGCAATCGGCTACATGAATATGTGTCTTTATAATGCTACCGCTACCGAAATTCGGAACAGTACTATGTAATTTTTCTAGTGGGATTTCTTCCAAAAACGAAAATAGAGTTTCTCTTGTAGAGCTAATAAGATTATATTGTTGTTTTAAAACATGTAACATGTAATTAACACTCCTCTATTATTTACTAAACTAACTTTGTAGTAAGTAATTCTATATTTATTAGGGGTGAACCTTTTAAATATTTTGACTAAGCATATTAGATGTTTTTCTTAATCGTTTCTGATAGATTAAACAAGGTAAAACTTTAATGTGTTGAACATTCTTAGTTCATAATAAATGGTACATGAAGAAGGGGAACGATCAAATGAATAGACTAGTTGGTTTAAAACAATTTGAAATAACGCGTGGGGAATTGCTTAAATTTATGGAGACGCTAGACGATAAAACTGTGGATACGCAGCCAGAAGGTTTTAACAATACAATTCGCTGGCATATCGGTCATGTGTTAACGGCAGCAGAAGTTTTCATGTTTGGAAAAGAATTCAAACAATTACCAACTGAATATCCAGGTATGTTTGGGTATGGATCAAGACCATCTAAATGGAAAACAGAGGGGCCGTCATTGGAAGTGTTAGTGGCTCAATTAAAAGAACAAGCGAAATGTATTAACGAAATTCCAACAGAAGCATTTGAAAATAAACTGCCAGAGCCATTCCTAGGATTGGAAACAGTAGGGGAGCTTTACGGTATGATGCTTTATCATGAAGCTGATCATATTGGACAAATGAAGGCGATGGAACGTATTATTAAAGCTCTTTAGTTGTAATTGCATGTAAAAAACGAAATTACACCTGTATTGTGAAATAATATAACGACAAAAAGGATAGATAATTTATTATCTATCCTTTTTGTCGTTGAGCTTAAAGGGGTGTAAGCGCTTGTAATCTTGATACTGATAAAGTAGGTATAGTTATTATATTTGTTTTACATAATAGAAAAATATTGAAGAAAATACAGAAATAAGGTTGCGGAATCTATATGGTATATAAGTATAATAGTAGAGAAGAACTAGAAATAGGGGTGAATACTATGATTACATTAGAACAAAAGTTGGAGCAATACACACATACATATGGACAATTAAAGGGAGAGCTAAAATGGAAAACGAGTGATTCTCGAACAGGAATGATGATTGCTGCTATGTATACAGGTAGTGATAAATTGTTTGACCTTGGACGTTTTTTAGAAATTAGTAGTTATATTAAGAATCAGGTAGGGATGTTTTCATACTTGAAGTCTTATCATCGCTTTGTGGTGGCCGCAACTTTAGATATTCACTTTACAGATTATAAGAAAGCTTTTCGGAAGTTTTTAGATTTATACGAACAATTGGTTGCTGGTGGTTTTAGCCGAAGTATATTTACTTATCTCGCAGCAGCTGTGCTTTTAACAGAAGAAAATGAACAACATGGCACGCACATTCAGCGTTCGATGCAAGTATATAAACGTATGAAAGAGGATCATCTTTTTCTTACAGGTACGAATGATTATCCGCTTGCAGTTTTGTTAGCAGGACAATCAGAGAATGTAGAAACACTTATGGACCGTGTAGAACGTCTTTATCAGAAACTAGCGAAAGCTGGTTTGCGTAAAGGGAATGATCTTCAATTTTTAAGTCATATTCTTTCGCTAAAGAAGGATGCCCGTGAAGAAATGTTAGTTGCAACATGTACCAACATTTGGAGTTTGTTAAAACAAGAAAAGGTAAAAGTGAAACAGATGCATTATCCAGCAATCGGGCTACTAGCGTTACTTGAAGATGGAGAAAAAGAGGTTCATGCTATTAAAGCATTGATTGAAAAATTGCAGGGAGAGAAATTATTCCGTTGGCATACAGATGCGAATATTCTTATTGCTATTCAACTGTTCGTAAGTCAAAAAGGTGAGGAAAGTAAAGCTACCAACACAGGTTTACAAACTATGATAGAAGTCCTCATACAAGCACAACAGGCAGCTATGATGGCAACGATTGCCGCTTCATCTGCAGCAACCTCTTCTGCTAGTAGTAGCTCATAATGTGTAACTCCTTTAATAAGGAAGGTAAAAAAGCCCATCACTCTCTAATGAGTGATGGGCTTTTTTACATAATCAGCATTATCTTTTTGACTCCTTCAAATGTTTGAGTTGTGTAACAATTATAATGCTAATAACAACGAGTAAAAACCACGAGCTAATTTTACTTAAGTGAACGAGATTCCATGCTTCCCGTTGATTTGGATATTGCCATGCTCCGAAAAATGTTGCGATGTTCTCTGCAATCCAAATAAAGAAACCAATAAGGAAAAAGGAGAGAACGAGTGGCATTTTATATGTAACGCCTCGTAATGAAAATTCTACAAATGTCCGAAAGAAAACGATGAATAAAAGTACAGTTAATACCCATCTAAAGTCATATAGAAAATGATGTGTAAAAAAATTAAAGTAAATCATTGCTCCTAGAGGTATTGCAAAAATAGCTTTTGGCCAATGATGCATTTGCAAATGTAATCTTCTCCACGCCTGGCATATGTAACTAGCAACACTTGCATACATAAAGCCACTGTAAAGCGGCACTCCAAAAACTTTTGAATATGCCTCTTCCGGATAACTCCATGAACCGAAATGTACTTTATATATTTCTAGTAGAAGGCCGATGAGGTGGAAGACAGTAATTACTTTTAATTCATCTTTCGTCTCAAGTCCAGTCTTGTACATGATCCACTGCATAAGAAGACATACGATGAGTATGAAATCGTAGCGGTATAACCCTGGGCTAGAAATGATTTTTGATAGGGCTAGTGTTAAGAAAATAACGACTGGGAATAAACAAGATAATGCTTGCTCGTAAGTGAAGTGTAGTAGTTGTTTTATATAGAACATTGTGTCACCTTCGATGTTTTTGTTGGAAAACTCAAAATAATGACTAAGTATACTACAATTTAAAAAATAAGCCAGTAGTTTATTTTTCATGTATTTGTAAGTTTTAGAAAGGAATTGTAATAAGTATTTTAATATTTAACGAAGTAAAAAAATAGTTTGCTATTTAAAAAAAGTGAGGATATAATATCTAAATGAAAATGATAATTATTATCAGTAATGATTATAAATTAAAAATAATTATAAAAAACAACTGCATATAAAGGATGAAATGAAACATGTTACATAAGTTTGCTGTACATGCTGGCAATAATCGCTGGATACATATTAAGTTCATATGTTTCATGAGCTTAACAATTTTATGCTTAATCGGATCTATATTTTTAGCTATTGCATTCGGTGCAAAGGATATCCATTTGCAAACCGTATGGGCAGCGGTTTTTGATTATAATCCGAAATTAACGCAGCACCAAATTATTTATGAATTAAGGCTCCCAAGGGTAATTGGCGCAGCAGTTGTAGGAGCAGCTTTTGCAGTCGCTGGTGCTGTAATGCAAGGGGTAACACGAAATCCTTTAGCTGATGCAGGTGTGCTTGGTATAAATGCAGGTGCGATGTTTGTAGTAGCACTTAGTTTTGCCTTTTTCCCGCATATGCCGTATTCCTATTTAATGATTGTTTCCTTTATTGGAGCAGTTTTAAGTACAGTACTCATTTTTATTATCGGATCAGCAACATCAGGCGGATTAACACCAATGAGGTTAACGATTGCAGGGGCAGTTATGGCCGCGCTATTGCATTCGTTGAGTTCAGGTATCGCGATTTATTATGACTTAAGTCAAGATTTAGCGTTTTGGTACGCTGGTGGTGTTGCAGGGGTTAAGTGGGAACATTTGAAGTTTTTAGTTCCTATTATTCTTATAACGGTTCTTTTTGCGATAGTGATAGGGCGATCTATTTCACTCATATCAATGGGGGATGACGTCGCTACGAATTTAGGAGTAAAAACGAACCGAACGAGAATACTAGGGATGATTATAGTAGTCATTCTTGCAGGTGTATCTGTTTCAGCTGTTGGTTCTATCGGATTTGTAGGACTCGTTATTCCGCATATTGCTAGAAAATTAGTTGGTGTGAATTATCGACTCATTATTCCTATGTCAGCGTTATTAGGAGCTATGTTATTAGTTTTAGCTGACTTAGGGGCAAGAACAGTAAACCCTCCTAAAGAACTCGCGATAGGAATTATGGTAGCTCTTGTTGGAGTTCCGTTCTTCCTCTATATAGCACGTAAAGTTGGGAGGGAGCTATAAGTGAAGGATCTTTTGAACACAGATAAAAAGAGAGCTATTACTGTAACTACAATTTTTGGTTGTATTAGTATCGCTGTCATTTTAATTAGTTTAAATACAGGGACACTGAGCATAGCGCCACTTAAAGTAATTCAAACGCTTTTCGGTTATGGTGATTTTGAGAGCGCAACAGTGCTATACGATTATCGTATGCCAAGAATTATAATCACCATGTTAGCTGGTATTGGCCTTGGGATTTCCGGTGCGATTTTACAAGGATTATCACGTAATGCACTTGCAGACCCTGGTATTTTAGGATTACATGCAGGTGCATCTTTCGGGCTAATTATATTTGTTACTTTCTTTCATTCTATTAATGAGAATGCATCGATTTTAATACCGTTATTTACATTTGGTGGGGGAATACTAGCTGCATTTTTAATTATTATACTTGCGAGTGATCGATCAAAAGGTTTACTTCCTATTAGACTTATTCTCGTTGGTATTGCTGTTTCAGCTGGCTTTAGTGCGATTTCGTTATTTTTCTCCCTCAAGTTAAATGATGAGACGTATACATTCGCTTCTAGATGGTTAGTTGGTAACGTGTGGGGAAGGGATTGGATTCATGTCCTAGCATTATTACCTTGGATTTGCATACTAACCCCGTATGCATGGCTAAAATCTAAAACGTTAAATGCATTGTCACTAGGTGATAGTGTGGCAGCGGGACTTGGTGTTTCTGTTCAAAAAGAACGGTTACTCCTTTTAGCTACAGCGGTTGGATTATCTTGCGCGAGTGTATCGATGGCAGGAGGGATTGGTTTTATCGGTTTAGTTGCTCCGCATATTGCAAAAAAGTTAGTAGGTACTACGTATCAACATTTCCTTCCACTAGCTGGCATTATCGGAATGATTGTTTTAGTACTAGCAGATACGATAGGTCGTTCTATATTCGAGCCAAATTCTATTCCAGCTGGTGTAGTAGTGGCAGCTTTAGGAGCACCGTATTTTCTTTATTTACTTACAAAAACAAAATAAATACTTCAAAGAGGAGAACATATGAAAAAGAAACTTACTATTTTATTTAGCATGATGTGTATTTTAGTATTAGCAGCATGTGGTCAAACGAAATCTAATGAAGAGGCAACGAAAAAAACTGAAAAAAGTAATGAGCCGAAAATCGCTTCTATGTCCATTCATTTAACGAATAATTTACTGGCATTAGGAATTACACCTGTAGGCTCCGTTATTGGTGGAGATTTAAAAGATTTCTTACCGCATGCAAAAGAGCAGTTGAAAGATACGAAGAAACTTGGTGTTGTAACGGATCCGAATATGGAAGCATTACTTCAATTGAAGCCAACTGACATTTACGTGGATGAAAAATACGCGGGCAAAGATTTAGCGAAATACGAAAAAATTGCAAAAACACATTCTTTCAATTTAGATGAAGGTACGTGGAGAGATCAGTTAAAACAAGTTGGTAAACTTGTAAACCGTGAGAAAGAAGCGGATACATATATTCAAGATTACGAAGAGCAATCAAAACGAGTAAAAAGTTTAATAGATAAAGAATTAGGTAATAACGAAAAAGTAATGGCAATTCGTGTTACTGCAAAAGAATTACGTGTATTTAGTACGAAAAGACCGATGGGACCAATTTTATTCCAAGACTTAGGATTACAACCTGCAAATGGTGTAGAGAAAATTGATGGAAATCGTCCTTTCGAAGTGATTTCACAAGAAGTATTACCTGACTTTGATGCAGATGCTATTTTCGTTGTTGTAAATAGAGACGATAAGGCAAAAGCTGCATTTAAACAACTTCAAGAAACACCAATTTGGAAAGACTTAAAAGCTGTTAAAGGAAAGCACGTATACATTATTAATGACCAACCATGGCTTGACTATTCTGCTTTAGGTAACAAAATGGCAATGGATGAAGCAGAGAAAATGTTTACGAAATAATATCGATTCGTCGTTAGGAAGATCCTCTAAATTTTGAGGGTCTTTTATTATTGTTAGAATAAATGAAAAATTATACAATGAATGTAATTTAATGTAGAGGAGATGTGCCAATGTCAGCGCTTATTGTAAGTATCCCGTGTATAAAGCAGTTTATAGAATAAGGGGATAAATAGGCTAAAATAAGTATCCCCGTTATTAAAAAAGGGGGAGTTTGAAATGACAATGAATCTTTTTCAAAATAAAACGATTAAATTATCAGTTATGAGAGAAAACGACGCTGAAGTAATGGCTAAATGGCAAGAAGATAGTGAGTATTTAAGAAACGTCGATACAGATATAGCATTTCCGCAATCGTTACATGAAATAGCGAGTGATGGGCTATTAAAGGGACGAAGATCGAATAGTGTTTCTTTTATGGTAAGGACAGTTCAAGATGATCACTTAATTGGTTTTGTTGCAATTCATGGCATAGAGTGGAATAACAGAATGGGTTTATTAGCCATTGGTATAGGAGATGCAAATGATAGAGGGAAGGGATATGGAAGAGAAGCGATCCATCTTATCTTAAAATATGCTTTCTATGAATTGAATTTGCACCGCGTCGGTCTTGATGTTATTTCTTATAACAAAGCTGCTATTGAGTTGTATAAAAAGATGGGGTTTCAGATGGAAGGTTGTATGAGAGAAGCGGTTCAAAGAGATGGGAAGTGTTTTGATCGTATCATTATGGGGATATTAAGGGATGAATGGATGGAGCTGCAAAAATAAAAGTGATGATATGAATAATTGACTAAAAAGGAAAACTAGATAGGTATTAGTTTTCCTTTTTTATTTTTGTTACTAATTATATTTTCTTATAAATAGTTTGTATCCTGCGAATAAAAGAGTACAGCCTAAGACAAATGTTAACATAACTCCAGTTGAAAGATTAATGGAAGGATTAAAAACTAAAGTCGCTGTTTCGCCAGTTAGAACACTGTGAATATTCACGTAAGTAAATGGGTTGTAAGGAGAAGAGAAACTCTTCATTCCAATAAAAGCTATAATACCTACAAAAGACGTTGTAATACTTAGGCTTTTTAGTAAAAGTGATGAAATATAGTAAAAAGAATATAGAAAAAATGTGAGTACAACAGTTAGTAATAATACTTGTCCGAAGTAATTTTTCAAAGTGATAAAGTGAAATTGATCTTTAATGGGATTTAAACTATTATACTCACTGCCAAATGGATTAGGCTCTGATCCTTCGTATACAAGGACTGGATAATCAAAATTTCCTATTCCTTTCGTGAAATAGCTACATAACAAAGGAATGAGTAGCATTAGTAAAACGAAAACAAGTGTAGAAAGGAATCCACTAAAATACTTTGTTATAAATAATGATTTTCTTTTAATAGGCAAAGTATAGTAAAAGTGCAAACCACGCTTCTTATTATTCATTTCAGAAGAAATATTATTTCCGAAAATAAAGCATCCCAATAAAATGAGTACTGGTATATAGTAGTACTGGATTATTTGATATAAAAATAAAGAACCAGTTGTACCATAACGCATAGTACTCTTTTCCCATTGTTCTAAGGAACTACCTGTAAATTGATCGTAAATTGTAAATAGGTAGGGTGTATAAATGGTATTTTGAATGAATGGTTCAGCTTTATTTTTTTTCAGTAACAATAATTCTTCCAACGTTGCCCGTGCTGTAAATAAGGAAATATTTTGTTTCTCAATTGCGTAAGGGAAAGTATTAGAGCCTTTTGAGCTCTTAAACATAAATTGTAAATGATTTATATTTTCTTCATATATGTCTTGCCAATTACCTTGAGAATAGTTCGTAATCCATTTGTTCTTCTTTGAAAGAGATTGCTGAGATTCTTGAATAGCTAATTTATTTTCTGTAATTTTTTCAACATCGCCATTCTTTTCAGCTTCAATCTTTTGTAATTCTAGTTCTTTTAAAATCTGTTGCGAAATGTTAACAATATTTTGTGCAAATGCCAAATTCCCGCGCTGGATATCTTTTGCGACAGAATAATTTAAGAAATATAAACTACTAACGAAAAGAATAGAAGTTAATACTGCAATCCATGTTGTTTTTTTCTTGAAATATTTTTTGAATTCAAATTGGAAGAGTTGTTTCATATTACACACCACGCTTTCGATTCATGCATATGGCACATAGTAAGAGCAAAAATGTACTTCCAATTAACACCACTGTACCTAATGGATAATATCCATTATTATTTAAAATGACGCGATCTATTTGTTGATAGGAAAGGGGAGATAGAAACGGATTAAAGCCGATTTTTGATAAAATGAAACCACTGCTCAAAATAAAAGTGAGAATTAAATATGTAACAAGAGTATTTCTTATCCACAATCCAATGAGCACTAATAAGGAAATAGCTACAGTGGAATAACATAGACTGTAAGTGAGAGCTGTTTTTAAGTATGTACCTGAACTAATAATAGTTTCTGTTTTTGTGAAAAGCGGGTAATTAAAAATATTACCGGTAGATTTTCCGAATATTATTGGTAGTATATAAGACAGTGAAAATATTAGTAAAATCCATAGGAGACTAACAACAAGTAAACTGAAAAATTTTATTAAGATATAGTGAGTACGAGAAATAGGTAAAGTATAGGCTAGCTTAATCGTATGGTCTTCAAATTCTTTCGTAATGACTGTACCTAGTAAGAGTAGTAAAATAAGAAATCCTGGGGCATTGAGTAGTAGTGAAATTACTTTTTTTATAAATAGAGATGGTTGAATGGAAAGGTCAAGGTCTTCCTTTGGTAAACCTTGTTGTAATAAATTTTCATTCAGTTGTATTGCTTTTTTCATATCTTTTTCGCTGGCTGAGAAACCCCCTTCTACTTGTTGAAAGCGCATAGCTAAGTCATACACTTTCATTTCAGTCTGTAATTCATTTTTCCACTTGTTTTCTTTTACTTCTTGTATAAGCTGATTTAAATTTTTTAATAGCGGAAGTCCGATCTCTAATCGAGATTCAATTTTTGCGTTAGGTCCTTTTTTTAATGTCTCTTTATCTCCTGTAACTTGATTAGAAACTTCTGTTTCATATTTAGAAAATAATTCAATCTTGTTTATTTTGACTACTTCTTGTTTAAGCGCATTATGAAGAAATAACCCGCAGATGATTAGCATAGTAGCAATGATTAAAGTAAAGAGAATATTAGAGTAGAGCATTTTTTTTAGTTCGAATAGAAATATTTTCATGTCGTATCACCACATACATGAAATACTTCTTCATATCTTTTTTCAGAACAGATAACTTCTTTTTGGATATCCATAATATTAATTTTATGAGAATGAAATATATTAATAAAGTCTTGGATGGTGTGGTGCTCTAATTGGATTCGAAGGCTATTCTTAGTTAACACTGCTTGTACGTTTTCTTGTAATAAAACGTGTTGTGCATGTTTTAAATCTGAAAATAAGAAGTGGTAATAAATTTTTTCGTACTTTGTCATATCCTCTTCTATTAATTTACCGTCTTTTAAAAAAAGAATCTTCTTTGTAACACGATCAATTTCTGACAAATTATGAGAAGAAAGAATGATTGTTGTACCTTCTTCTACTAAGCGTAATAAAATATTTCTCATCAGTATCGCACTAGTTGGATCCAAGCCGTTCAGAGGTTCATCAAGGAACATAAGCTTTGGTTTGTTTAAGATTGCCATCGCTAAGAGAAGGTGTTGTTTCATACCTAAGGAGTAATCTTTAATTTTCCTCTTCGCATAACTTTCCATTCCTACATATTTTACAACTTCATCCATGCGTTCTTTTGAAAGTTTTTGCACATCACAAATGAATGTAAGATGATCGTAGCCATTTAAATAGTCATATAGTACAGAATTATCCTGTAAAAAAGAAACGTCTTTAAACAAAGCAACATCTTTGTTAGATCTCCCCATCAATTCAATATTCCCGGATGTAGCGGGCAAAAGATTGGTAACTATATTTAAAAAAGTAGTTTTACCAACACCGTTAGGACCTACTAAAGCCCAAATTCCTGGAGAGTTAATTGTGAGGTTAATTCCATCTAATATTTTTTTATGTTTGTAACTTTTTGATAAATTATTGATAGATAGAATAGTCAATTAGAATTCCTCCTTTTCAATAGATTGGTATAAAATGTAATTATTCTGTTAATTATAACTGAAAATTCAGGTTTATAAAGAGGTATAGTTGTAAATTTAAGCTTTTTTCTAAATCTCATTCTGAAATCTATTATATGAATAATTTAGAAATGAGACTGTGAAGAAAGGAAAAAGAGCACTTGTTGGAGAATTTTTACAATGTGTCGATTAGAGAAAAAGGAGTTATGCAAAATGAATTTAGAAAAAGCAAAATCAGTAAATGAAGAGGTCGCTGAATTAAAGGAACTAATTAAAGAATTGCACGGAAGTGTACATCAACTGCAAAGTGAAGTGCAGCAACTAAGGCACGAAAGACCGGTTGTTGAGGTAAGAAAAGGTGTTCAATTATCGCCAGCAATCGTCGGACAAATTGGCGGTATGATTTTAGGTGGATTAGCAATTATTGGTATATTTTGGTGATGGAAAAAAGGTTTGAAGCATAGTGCTGCAAACCTTTTTTATTTGACGATATAATTTCATGCTTACATATATTTACATTAAATAACGTAAATATATGTAAGCATGTGATAACAATAGCGCAATAATTGTTAACGGTAAACCAATTTTTAAGAAGTCCATATACGAGAAAGCATGTCCTTCACGTTTTGCAATACCAGCAACGACTACGTTTGCGGATGCTCCGATTAATGTTCCGTTTCCTCCTAAGCAAGCCCCAAGTGATAACGCCCACCATAGTACTTCGATTTGCGGAGAGTCGACAGATAGTCCGAGTCCTGTAGCTAAATCTTGAATAAGCGGAATCATCGTTGCGACAAAGGGGATATTGTCAATTGTCGCAGATGCGATGCCTGATACCCATAAAATAAGTATCGCAGCGAAACCGATATCACCATTCGTTACGTCGAGTACTTCTTTTGCGAGTGAAGAAATAAGTCCGATATCAATTAATCCGCCAACGAGAACGAATAGTCCAGCAAAGAAGAAAATGGTTACCCATTCAACGTGGGCAAATACATCTTCAATATCATGTTCTTTCACGCCGATTAGCATAAGAAGTGTAGCACCTGTCATCGCGATAACCGCAGCGTCTACATGAATAATCGAATGAAGTACAAAGCCTAAAATAGTTAGTCCTAAAATTGAAATGGATTTTAAAAGGAGGCTTTGATCTTTAATATAATCTTTTTCGTTCAATGCCATTAATATTTTAATTTGCTCAGGTGTTGTTTTTAGTTTGTTGCGATACATGAAGTAAATAATACCAAGTGTAACGATAGAGATAATGATTACGATTGGAGCTAAGTTTAGTAAAAAGGCATTAAAGTCTAAATGCTTATTTGCTGATCCGATCATAATGTTCGGTGGGTCACCGATTAATGTTGCTGTTCCACCTATATTTGAAAATAGTACTTCTGAAATCAAATAAGGAACAGGGTTTACTTTTAAAATACGTGTAATGGACAGTGTAACAGGAACGATTAGTAGAACGGTCGTTACGTTGTCCAAAAAGGCAGAACCGACAGCAGTTAATAGGGATAGTAATAATAAAATGCGGATTGGTTTTCCACCAGCTGCCTTCGCTGCTTTAATGGCCACAAATTCAAATACGCCTGATTGACTCGTAATATGTACGAGAATCATCATCCCAATTAAAAGGGTAATCGTTTCCCATTGAATATGTGATGTGAAAGCAGTATGTAAATCTACAACTCCAAAAATAATCATAATAGCAGCGCCGAATAGTGCGATTACAGCACGATTCAATTTCTCAGAAATAATAAATCCGTACGTGATTAAAAATACGGCAATTGCAAAATAATATTGCCAATTTGCTACTTCATGTGCTGATTGTTCCAATCATGTCACCTTCTTTAAAGTATGTATTCAATTGTCAAAATGTATCTCGCTGCATAAATACGGGATAAAATATATTGTAGCAAATTCAAAAAAGAAAGAAAACTATTTAACAAAGTGAAGGAAAAAATATATTTTTTACATATCATATAAAAAATATAAAAAACACAGTGCAAATTATTAGGAAAAGTGGGCGTTGTCCTCTAATATAGAGATAGCAATTTACATTATTTTTGCGTAAAATGGTTTAAAGAGGTGAATTCCGATGGAAATAGTAAAAGATAGTTCTCTTATTCAAAATGAAATTGAACGTTTTGTAAATAAAGATGTATATATTCATTTAGAAACAACGAACGGAGCGTATGCGTCACACTTTAACGAAAAGATGATGACAGTTGGAGCATTCATTCGAAATGCAATTATTCGCTTTGAACGTGGGAAGATTACTGGAACAAATCCATACCGAGTTGGTTTAAAAATGGATCATGGCTGGGTATATGCAGAAGGTATTACGCACTGGGAAGTAGACGATAAAGAGCGTTTATTACTTGCAGGGCATGATAACCAAGGCCGCTTAGCAGTTGCACTTGAGTTAAGCTTAACGCCATTTAAGTAAGAAGGAGGGAAACTTATGGAGAGACATGTACTTGTTGTATTTCCGCATCCAGATGACGAAGCATTTGCGGCGGGAGGAACAATTCGCTTATTAACAGATCAAGGAGTACCTGTAACGTATGCATGTGGTACTTTAGGACAAATGGGACGTAACATGGGGAAAAACGTATTCGCTAACCGTGAAACGATTCCAAATATCCGTGAAAAAGAATTAAAAGATGCATGTGAAGCGATGGGAATTCAAGATTTAAGAATGCTTGGTTTCCATGATAAAACGTTAGAATTTGAAGATGTTGATTTCGTTGCAGATAAAATTGAAGCAATCATTCAAGAAGTAAATCCATCTCGAATTATTACATTTTATCCAGAGCACGGCGTACATCCAGATCATGATGCATTTGGCCGCGCAGTTGTTCGCGCTGTATCACGTATGCAAAAAGAAGAGCGTCCAGTCATTCATGCCGTTGCGATTACGAGAAATCGCGAAGCTGTATTAGGTGAGCCGGATGTTGTAAATAATATTAGTGAAGTATTCGAGCATAAATTAGCTGCACTAGGTGCGCATCGTTCACAAACAGAAGCGATGTTAGAAGAAACACACGTAAAAATCAAAAACAAAGATGCAGCAACATTAAAATGGCTGCAACTGGAACAATTTTGGACTTATAAATGGGAGTAGGCTAGAAGGGGACCTTCTAGTAGCTCTTACATAGAAAAAGCACCGTCATTTGGACGGTGCTTTTTTAGTGAACAGTTATCACGTTATCTCGTACTCCATTCTTTTACGAATTCATCATGATATACTTCGCTCCAATGGTATGGCTGCAATTCTTTTAACGGTTTGAAAATGATATCTTGTTTAGGATTTGTAATGGCGCATAGTACTTCTGGTCCCCAATAAAATAAACGTTCTTGGCATACACCACAAGGTGATAATACTTTTAATTCAGAATGCTCATTTTCCCTTGCAAGACAAATAGAATGTGTAACTTTCTTATGAAATTTATGCGCTTCTAAAATTGCACCTGTTTCCATACAAAGTTCTGTTGAAGCGTTTATTACGTCAGGGGCCACACTTGTATAAATGGATCCATCTTCTACACGGATTGCTGCAGCTCCGCCCCAATTATGTGGATATCTTTGGTCAATTAAATTTTTCACTGCATCATATAATTGTTGTTCAATGCTCAATTGTATGTCCTCATTTCTGTTTAATTTTCGATTCAATGACTGTTATTTTTTTAGTAATACCGTTAAAAAAGAATAGTCACTCAATTTCAAACTATAAATGCAAGAATTACTTTTCATCTGCATACTTTTCCTCTAAGGCAATTAATAGAGGAATTGATATAGTTACAAGAATGATTAAAGTGGTTATAAAAGATTTAGAAAGAGCAAAAGAACCTTCGATTAAAGGTGATAAAAGCTTGAATGAAAGTATACTTGTTATTAAGGAAACTACTAAAAAGCTAAAAAGAGACACATTTTTATTTTTGATAGATGTTTCTATAAAATCTTTAAGACAGCTTATGACGACAAATATAGTTAATATAATAAGAGAAATAAAATAATGTGTTAAATTTGTCATACTAATAGTAGGATCGTCTATTATGTAAGCAAGTAACTTAGATACTAACATACCTCCAAATAATAAAATAATAAAAGCAAGTAATCCTTCCGATGTATAAGTGCTGAAATTATCTTTCTTGTTAAAGAGTTTATAATTCAGAGTAGATTGGCTTATTTGCATTAGGAATAGGATAATAATCCACACATAATATACAATTGGTAATTCTCCTGAGAATAGAGCGATCAGGAAATTTATTACTGTCCTTAAAATTTCAATCATTACGAAAGGCCTCCTGTTTGTAAGCTTTACGACATTAAAATATGCTAGTCTGTCGTTTAATAATTAGAACTATCAATTTAAACTATTCCTAATTATTCCATAAAAGGGTGGTAGCATCAAGTTATCTTTTTAACAAATACTCTAAGGCCAAACACTAGAAAAAGAAACGCAATATGTAATATAATTGAAAAAGTATATATTAAAATCAATGTTAATATTACCCTCCTATAATTATTAGCATACGTAATTGAGGTGTTTTCTTTGTTGTTTTATGATCGAATTTCTATAATGGCCCCTCCTGTTCCGTAGCTTAGGAAAGTCTTTTTATTTCTGAGATTTTCAAAGTTATAGGAGGGTATGAAAAATGAAAAAAGTCTCAGTACCATCAATTTTGTTAATGATTATTCTTGTCGCATTTCCGCAAATTAGTGAAACGATTTACACACCGTCTTTACCTGACATTTCAAAGGCGTTACACGTAAGTAATAATGAGGTACAGTTAACACTTAGTGTGTATTTTGCTGGATTTGCTTTAGGTGTATTTTTTATTGGATGGTTATCAGATATAATTGGCCGTCGCCCGGCAATGTTATTTGGAATTGTCGTATATGGCGTTGGGAGTTTCTTATGCTTTATTGCAAATTCCATTGAAGTTTTATTGCTAAGTCGTTTTATTCAAGCGTTTGGAGCAAGTGCCGCCTCTGTTGTTACACAAACGATTCTTCGTGAAAGTGTAGAAGGGCATAAGAGGCATGTTATGTTTGCTCAAATCTCGGCAGTCATTGCTTTTACACCAGCGATAGGGCCGTTAATTGGTGGTTTTCTTGATCAAATGTTTGGATTTAAAACCGTATTTTTAAGTTTAGTAGTTATGAGTATCGGGATTTTTCTGTATACGTTTGTTTCTCTTCCCGAAACAAAAACGGACTCGGTAACGAATAAAATAAATGTATTCTTAGTCTTGAAGAGGTTAATTACAAATCCGAAAGTAGTAACATATGGGTTATTAATTGGAGGAGCGAATGGTGTTTTATTTAGCTATTATGCAGAAGCGCCGTTTATCTTTATTGAATACTTTCAGTTATCGCCTAGTATGTATGGACTTCTAGGAATTGTTGTTGCTTCCGCTTCTATTATTGGAGCCAAAGTTTCTAAACGATTGCTTGCCACGTATAAACCAGAGAAGATTATATATATCGGTTGTCTTGTAATGACAGGAGGAGCTATCCTTTTATCTGTTATTACGTTTGTTGGATCAAATGCAAACATAATATATATGATTGCATTTTTAATAGCGATGTTTATATTGCTATTAGGAATTGGGATAGCGTTACCTAACTGTTTAAGTTTAGCATTAGTAGATTTTCAAGATGTCATTGGTACAGCCGGAGCTTTGTTTAGCTTAGGGTACTATGTCATTGTAACGATAACAATTTGGGGAATGAGTCAGCTGCATACGGGCTCGTTACTGGTGATGCCACTTTATTTTCTGGCTATTGTAGTTATCATGATGGTGTTTACTAAAGTGTTTATTTTAGGGAAACAAACTTCAAAAATGATTTAAATATGAAATGGTAAAAGGGTCTCATTAAAAATGAGACCCTTTTATATTTTATCCTGCTGTTTTGAGGCAGTAAGATTCCTACCTCAAAATTGGGCTGGACTAAAGAAATCAGTAGTTTATTAATATATTAAATTTCTGGTTAGTATATGAATCGGACGTGTGGGAAATTACGTTATCAACTATAAAGATTGAAGTACATGAGATGTGAAACCTAGGAAGAAATACTCTCCTCGGTTATTTATATTGTAATAATGTTCATGCTGGAATCATATTGAATAGATGTATTGTATTGTTAATTTAGTTAAAAATTAATCAGACTATGTATAATGATTTACCGAAAAAATAATTGAACTTTTCAGATAAATGAATTAATATAAGGTAAGTAATTTTAAGATTTATAGAATATTGGAAGATGAAAGGTTTTGAGAATTTTGTAAGAGGCAAAAAACGATTTTAGGATAGCTTTAAAGCTAGTGTAAAATGACGTTTGCTTCATCATTTTCAGGGCCGAAAGGAATTAGGGGAAAGCATCTTGTTTTAAAATGCGACTATGAATCATCTAAGAGGGGGAAGTGAAGTGGCAAACAAGGAATTGAAAAGGGGCTTAGAAGCACGTCATATTCAAATGATTGCTTTAGGCGGAACGATTGGTGTTGGCTTGTTTATGGGATCAGCCAGCACAATTAAATGGACAGGTCCATCAGTAATGCTTGCGTATGCAATTGCAGGTATTTTTATTTTCTTCATTATGCGTGCGATGGGTGAAATGTTGTATATGGAACCAAGTACAGGTTCATTTGCGACGTTCGGTCACAAGTATATTCATCCGTTAGCTGGTTATATTACAGCGTGGAGTAACTGGTTCCAGTGGGTTATCGTTGGGATGTCAGAGATTATTGCGGTTGGAGCATATATGCAATATTGGTTCCCAGACTTACCAGCTTGGATACCAGGTGTAATCGCAATGGTTATTCTTGGCGCAGCTAACTTAATTTCTGTTAAGTCATTTGGTGAATTTGAATTTTGGTTTGCGATGATTAAAATCGTTACGATTCTATTAATGATTATTGCGGGATTTGGACTTATTTTCTTTGGAATTGGTAACGGTGGAGAAGCGATTGGTATATCTAATCTTTGGTCAAATGGCGGTTTCTTTACAGGTGGTTTTTCAGGATTCTTCTTTGCATTATCACTTGTAGTTGGTGCATACCAAGGTGTGGAATTAATTGGTATTACTGCTGGTGAAGCGAAAAACCCGAAGAAGACACTTACAAGAGCGATTCAAAGTACAATTTGGCGTATTTTAATTTTCTATATTGGTGCTATTTTCGTTATTGTAACTGTATATCCGTGGGATCAATTAAGTACAATTGGTAGTCCGTTCGTAGCAACTTTTGCGAAGGTTGGTATTACGGCAGCAGCTGGACTTATTAACTTCGTTGTTATTACAGCGGCAATGTCGGGTTGTAATAGTGGTATTTATAGTGCGGGCCGTATGCTTTATACGTTAGGTGTAAATGGACAAGCGCCGAAATATTTCACGAAACTTTCTGGAAATGGTGTACCTTTATTCGGTACAGTTGGCGTAATTATCGGTTTAGCGGTTGGTGTTGTTTTAAGTTATATCGCACCGAAAAACTTATTCGTATATGTATATAGTGCGAGCGTACTTCCTGGTATGGTACCATGGTTCGTCATTTTAATTAGTCAAATTAATTTTAGAAAAGAAAAGGGAGCAGAGATGAAAGATCATCCGTTCAAAATGCCATTTGCTCCTGTTACAAACTATTTGACAATTGCCTTTTTAATTATGGTATTAATCGGAATGTGGTTTAACGATGATACACGTATTTCATTAGTTGTAGGTATTGTTTTCTTAGCTATCGTCACAATTAGTTTCTATACTTTCGGAATAGGGAAAAGACCTCCGTTAGATGTTCAAAATGATCAAGAGATTTCAAGTAAATAAAGAAAGTAAAAAATCCGATTTCTCATATGGAAATCGGATTTTTTACTATTAAAATTTCTCTAAAACGATTTTCCCAATGGTACTTCCGCTTTCAAGCAGTGCATGTGCTTTCTTTACGTTTTCAGCGTTAATTGGTGTGAATGTTTCATTTAGAGTAGTCTTTAAAATACCTTCATCTAATAGTTCGCTTACTTTATTTAATAGTTCGTGCTGCGTGATCATATCGCCAGTTTCGTACATCGCTTTTGTAAACATAAACTCCCAAACGAATGTAGCACTTTTACTTTTTAAAATACCCATCTCAAGAGGGTGTTCATTTTCTACGATAGAGCAAATTTTTCCTTGTGGTTTAATGAGGTCACAAATTGCTTGCCAATGTTCATCTGTATTGTTTAAGCAGAAAATATAATCTACATCTTTTAGCCCAAACTCTAATATTTGATCTTGTAAAGGTTGGTGATGGTTAATGATATAATCGGCACCAAATTTTTCAACCCAGTGTATCGTTTCATTACGGGATGCAGTTGTGATTACATTCAGTCCAGCCCATTTCGCCAGTTGAATGGCAATTGAACCTACACCACCAGCTCCGCCGATAATTAAAATGTTTTTGAATGTATTCTCATCTTTCTTATTATAATCAATGCTTAAACGTTCAAATAAACCTTCCCATGCTGTAATAGCTGTTAAAGGAAGTGCTGCAGCTTCAGCATCATTTAACGTTTTAGGTTTCTTGCCAACGATTCTTTCATCAACTAGGTGGTATTCACTATATGTACCTTGTCTCGTAATACTTCCAGCGTAAAATACTTCGTCGCCTTCTTTAAATAACGTACAACCTTCGCCCGTTTGTACGACGACACCACTAGCATCCCAGCCAAGTATTTTCGCTACATCTTCTTTTTTATCTTTCGGAGAGCGAACTTTTGTATCAACTGGATTAACGGAAATAGCGTTAATTTTAACAAGTATATCTCTTCCTGTAGCAACAGGTCTTTCAACTTCAATATCAATTAAACTGTTTTCTTCTTCAATAGGTAAGTATTCATGTAAACCAATTGCTTTCATTTCTATTCCCTCCATTAAAGTAAGAGTTTTTCTCTTTTATTATAGTAGGTAAAGCGTCATTATGTAAAAAAGTTGAGTTCTTTCCATTTTGTAAAAGAGCTGTTTCAACTTCATTTAGAACTTTGTAACTGGCGAGCAACATCCATCACTCTGATTTTATAAGCGTCGGATGAGAGGTATACTTATTTTTCCAGTGTACCTTGCAATGAACAATACCAAGTGTTATATTATACTTGTAGTTATTAGTTATAAAACAGTACTAAATAATAAACAGTAGTGGATATCAATTAGAATAGGGTGAATGAATATTGAATGTACAATTTAAAAAAGGAGTTTTAGAACTTTGTGTTCTTGTCTTACTGGATAAGCAAGACCGTTATGGATATGAATTAGTTCGAAATATTTCCAATCGAATTGAAATATCAGAAGGGTCTGTTTATCCTCTTCTTCGAAGGCTAACTAAGGAAGAATATTTTACAACGTATTTACAGGAGTCTTCAGAAGGCCCTTCAAGAAAGTATTATACACTGACGGATAAAGGTAGAACGTATTTGTATCAACTTTTGGAGGAATGGAATGAGTTTTCACAAGGTGTCAATCAATTAATTAAAGAAGGTGTAGGTAATGACGAAAGATAAATTTTTACAACAATTAAATGTATCTCTAAAAAGGTTATCTGATAAAGAGCGTGCAGATATTTTAAAAGATTATGAAGAACATTTTACTTTCGGATTAGAGGAAGGGAAAAGTGAAGAAGAAATTGCAACTTCATTAGGCTCTCCAGCTCAAATCGCCAAAGAGTTATTAGCAGATTATCATATTGAGAAAGTAACAGCAAGTGCAACAACAGGAAATGTTTTTCGGGCAATTTGGGCAGTAATTGGATTAGGTTTTTTCAATTTGTTAATCGTGCTTGCACCTGCAATTACATTAGCGGCATTAATTTTTTCAGGATGGGTTCTAGGTATCTCATTTTTAGGCGCACCATTACTTGTTTTAGTTGATACGGTTATACATCCAAATACATTCTTGCTATTTAATCTTTTTGTTTCTTTAGCACTTTGTGGACTTGGATATTTCATTGTTATTGCTATGTTATTTTTAACGAAGCTAGCAAAGAATGGATTTGTTCGTTATTTAAAGTTCAATATAGCATTAGTAAAAGGTGGTTTAAAGCATGATAAATAAAAAGAGTCTTTCAATCATTGCAGGTATTATTTTCATTATTGGTATTATCGGAAGTTTATTCACTTATCGTTCAATTGCTGCAGTACCAATTTCAGAAGAAAAGGTCGTTAATAATAATAATGTGTCAAGCGTCATTATTGATACAAATAACGTTCGTGTTAATATCAATCCTATAAAAGATAGTAACGTGAAAGTAAAATTAGATGGCGAGGTTAATCCAAACGTAAAAAGAACATTAGCTACGGATGAGGAAGATTCAACGCTTCTCATTTCTTATAAAGAAAAACAACAGAGCTGGTTCAACTTTAATATTTCTGAAGTATTGGCTCCATTAACATTAAATGTGTATCTACCCGAAAAACAATATGATTCATTAAAAGTTTCCAATAATAATGGCTACGTTTCTGCTAAAAAACTAAACGCAACACATTTTAATATAAATACAAGCAATGGACATGTTGAATTAAGAGAAATCAATTCGCCAAAAATTATCGCAGAAGCAAACAATGGAATTATGGATTTCAAAGATGTATTGGCACAAAATATTCATGTGAAATCGAACAACGGACGAATAATGCTAGACCATGTTGAAGGTGAAATAGAGGGGCAAACTAAAAATGGAAGTCTTACTCTTAAAACGAATGAACTGGATCGAAATCTCAATTTTATGACTCATAATGGGAAAATTAATATTGAAACCGAAAAAGAACCAACTAATGTTCAATTTAATGTTTCTGTCGACAACGGCAGCGCGAATATCCTGAATAAATATAACGGGAATACGGTTATTGGAAAGGGAGAAAATATAATTAAATTAAACACACATAACGGAAATATTACAGTGAAAAACCAATAGCATATTACCTTTTATAATCTCAGCTCGTCGCACATAAAGAGCAATGATAAATAAAAAAGAACCGACTCCTTTTTTCAACATATAGGTAGTCGGTTTTTTTTATGTAACCTTCGTTTAAGTGTGTATCCTTTTCGTATTTCAAAATACAAACAGTTGATTTATTACCCTGGATTCTTAGAAAAATAACGAATAATAATTAATAGTGTAAGGAGAATTTGTGAATGACTCAAAAATAATAGCTGAAACAATGAAAAGTGAGAAGGAGTTTATTTCTAGCAAGAGGAATTCTTTACTGTATTGTTTTATTCAAAACTAAATTTAAAGGTGGATACATAATGACAGTAAAGAAGCTTTATTTCGTCCCAGCAGGTCGTTGTATGTTGGATCATTCGTCTGTTAATAGTACATTAACACCAGGAGAATTATTAGACTTACCGGTTTGGTGTTATCTTTTGGAGACTGAAGAAGGACCTATTTTAGTAGATACAGGTATGCCAGAAAGTGCAGTTAATAATGAAGGTCTTTTTAACGGTACATTTGTCGAAGGGCAGGTTTTACCGAAAATGACTGAAGAAGATAGAATCGTGAATATTTTAAAACGGGTTGGTTATGAGCCGGAAGACCTTCTTTATATTATTAGTTCTCACTTGCATTTTGATCATGCAGGAGGAAATGGCGCTTTTATAAATACACCAATCATTGTACAGCGTGCTGAATATGAGGCGGCGCAGCATAGCGAAGAATATTTGAAAGAATGTATATTGCCGAATTTAAACTACAAAATCATTGAAGGTGATTATGAAGTCGTACCAGGAGTTCAATTATTGCATACACCAGGCCATACTCCAGGGCATCAATCGCTATTAATTGAGACAGAAAAATCCGGTCCTGTATTATTAACGATTGATGCATCGTATACGAAAGAAAACTTTGAAGATGAAGTGCCGTTTGCGGGGTTTGATTCGGAATTAGCCTTATCTTCAATTAAACGTTTAAAAGAAGTTGTGATGAACAAGAAGCCGATTGTTTTCTTTGGACATGATATAGAACAGGAAAAGGGATGTAAAGTGTTCCCTGAATATATATAGTGCAAAAAGTCATGAGCTCACTTCACATGTGCTCATGACTTTTTCGTTTAAATAATTTTTTTGAATAAGTTATAAACTTTTTTAGAACTATCTTCATTTAATTGATAGTACGTAAGGTTTACATCATTAGGAGTATCTTGTTGAGCAATCATCACTTCGTTACTGTGATGGTCAACTACCCATATGAAATATTTTTTATAAGTCCCATCCTCGAAAGTAATCCACATATCACAGTCTATTAAATCTGATTCTTCTTCATCTAATGTTAATTTTCCTTTTTTGGCGGTATCCATACTGTTAATGAATGTTTTTAATTCATCTGTTTTCGTGAGAAAGATATCTTTTTTTGTTTTAATTGACTCGACATGTATATCTTTTATTTCCTGTTTTCCTAAAAAGACAGGGGGCTTATTTGGATCTCTTTGAGTTGAAATGATAGTAGCTTTCTTCTTTGGTTTATTTGCTGTATAGAAATCTTGAATAGATTTCCCCGAGTTGAAAAACCATGCGATTCCAAAAATAATCAATGCACTACCTAGCAGTAAAATGATTTTTTTAATAGAATATTCTCCTCTCTATCACTTCGTATGAAGAGCTTTTCTATTAATATATGATAGGGAAGCGTAAAGTATTATAATTGAACTTGGTTATTCTGCACAGTTTTAACAGGGCGATCTACGAGTAAATTGTAAGTGAGTCCGATTAGTACGAAAATGCCACCGACAACCTTTCCTATAGAGAGTTCGTGTGACAAGATGAAATCAATGATAGTCCCCGCAAATAATTGTCCGATAAAGATGAGTAACGTTAAATAAAATGCTGATATTTTAGGTGTAATATAGTTCGATAACGAGATGACGATAACGCCTACTAATCCGCCTAAGTAAACAGCGATAGGAATAGATTGCAACGTATGACTAGGAATGTACATTGAATCTGAACTGAAAATTAAAAATAACATAGAGAAAAATAATCCAGTAATATAATTAAAAAACGTACCTTCCCAATTACCGATTTTCGCTGCTAAATTTGCGTTAATAATTCTAGCAACAACGATAGAAACACCAGCTAAAATAGCGATAGTAATATATAACATTTTCTTGCCCCCATTAATAAATTGTCATGATTATAATTCCGGAAGAGATGAAACATAATCCAATTAGTTTTTTCTTTTCAAACTTTGCAACTTTCATTCCTAATAAGCCGAAATGATCAATAACGATGGAAGCAATGGATTGACCGAGTAAACTTAATGCGATCGTAATAGAGGCACCAAGGACGGAGAAACTTATATTATTAAAAAGGACAGTGAATACTCCAATCGCTCCAGCGCTATATAAAAAAAGTGGAATGCTTTTATCAAAAAAAATTTTATTTTTGTTTATGATTAAAACGAAAATAACTGCAATTAAACCGACAAGGTGAATGACAACGCTTGCTGTATACTTGCCAATTAATTCAGATAAAATCCCATTCAATGGAAGCATAACGGCGATGAGCACACCAATAAAGACAGAAAGAAAGTTGTACAATGTAATATCCCCTTTAATTTTCATATTTGTAATGACTGTATCATGCTGAAATTGTGAATTACTATGACATATGTCATAGTGGAAGGGGAAAATTTTGATTACAATGGGGAGTAGTTGTAAAGGCGGGGGAACTATGAAGAAAATATGTAATTCTATTAAATTAACAAATTATATGAAAGAAAATAATATTGACTCCTTTTTTAGTAATGATATGAAACCATATATGGAACTAATATTTTTTAAAAAGAATGAGTTTATTTGTAGAGAGAATGAAGAGATAGATTATTTATTTTTCTTCGTTGAAGGAAAAGCGAAAGCGTTTAATACATTAAGTAACGGGAAATCTGTATTATTATGCTTTTATGATAGCTTACAGCTGTTAGGAGATGTGGAGCTAATTCATTCTCAAAAGACAGCTTCAAACGTACAAGTGATGGCAGATTCATATTGTGTTGGTTTGCCTTTAGGGAAATTGAGAAATCAACTATTTCATGATGCGAAATTTTTACGGTGTATTTGCGGATCATTAGCACATAAGTTAAATCGGCTTTCAAAAAACAGTACAATTAATTTACTATATCCACTTGAAAATAGACTTGCGAGTTACATGTTAGCAGCAGGGGAACGAGCGGTGCAGCATGGAAATAGAATTGTATTTAGTGGGAATTTAACGGAAACAGCGGAATTGTTAGGAACGAGTTATCGTCATCTATTACGTACATTAAATATTTTTTGTGATAAAGAGATAATAAAAAAGAACAATGGTTGCTTCGAAGTAGTAAATGTGGATGTTTTGAGGGAATTGGCAGCAGATGTTTATAAATAGGAGGAGATTAGAATGATTACACCTATATTTAGAATTTTTGATGTTGAAAAAGCAAAGCTATTTTACATAGATTTTTTAGGGTTTAAAATGGATTGGGAACATCGGTATGAGGAACATATGCCATTATATATGCAAATTTCGTTACATGATGCTGTAATACATTTATCAGAACATCATGGGGATGCTTCGCCAGGCGGTGCGATCCGTGTGAAAATAGAGGATTTAAAAAGTTATTATGCTATTTTATCAAGTAAGGATTATGCTTATTCAAAACCTGATATAGAGAGCACACCGTGGGATACGATGGAATTAACTGTGATTGATCCGTTTTCAAATAGAATTATATTTTATGAGGAAAAATTGTAGAAATGGAAGGGGTTCATATACAAGTTTTCCTAAATTGAGTAGTGTAATTACGTGTTAAATGAATGGAATGAAGAGTAGTTCATAAAGTAGCGAACTACTCTTTTTCCTTTTGTTAAACAAATTGAATTATTGATAAATAAATCGTATCATAAAACATATGAACGAATGAGTATATGTTCATACGTTTTGGGAAGGAGGAAAAAAATGTTAGATGCAATTATCGTTGGAGCTGGTCAAGCTGGATTAACAATGGGATATTACTTGAAGCAAGAAGGTTATAATTTTTTATTACTTGAGGCAGGAAACCGAATTGGGGATTCATGGAGAAACAGATATGATTCTTTGCGACTCTTTACACCGAGGGAATATAGTAATTTACCAGGTATGATAGTAAAAGGAGAAGGAAATGGATTTCCGTGTAAAGATGAAATGGCAACATATTTAGAAGAATATGCAAGGCACTTTACATTACCGGTCCAATTGCAAACTGAAGTTTTTAAAATAAAGAAAGAAAAAGATATATTCGAATTACATACTCCTACAGAAATTTTACAAGCAAAAAAGGTTGTTATCGCAACAGGTGGTTTTCAGCAACCGTACATCCCTTCATTTTCACAACATCTTTCATCGCATGTTTTTCAAATACATTCATCACAATATAAATCACCATCACAAATTCCTGAGGGGAAAGTATTAGTAGTAGGTGGCGGGAATTCAGGAATGCAAATTGCAGTAGAACTTGCAAAAACTCATGGAGTTACAATGTCTATTAGTCATCCTTTAACATTTTTACCGTTACGTCTTTTTAGAAAAAGCATTTTTAGTTGGTTAGAAAAATTGGGTTTACTGTATGCTGAATTAAATACAAAGAGGGGAAAGTGGTTTCAGAAGAGAAAGGATCCTATGTTTGGTTTTGAAGGCAAAGAACTTATTCGTAGTGGGGCAATTAAACTAGAGGGAAAAGTGGTTCATGCATCAGAAAATAGCATTATGTTTCAAAATGGTGGCACGTATAGTGCAGAAAGCATTATATGGTCAACTGGTTTTATTCAAAACTATAAATGGATTGAAATAGAAAAGGCAGTGAATGAGAAAGGATTTCCTAATCATGTAAAGGGAATAAGTCCCGTGAGAGGATTATATTATATCGGTTTGCCGTGGCAATCTCAAAGAGGCTCTGCACTTATTTGTGGTGTAGGAAAGGATGCATCATATTTACTTTCTGAGATCAAAAAAATAGATCAGTAGCAGCGACTACTGATCATCCATATGTACATGAATTAGGAGAGGTCAAACATTTATTAACTTTATTATAATTGATTTTCATAAGAATAAAAACTGAAAATTCTAATTTTATGTTGAGAAAGTTTTTTGTATCGAAATATATAAAAGAATAGGGGTTTTTAGTAAAAAGAAATATGATATTTATATTTTAATAAATTGTGATATAGTTTATAAAGAACAGATTACATAAAATGTTATTTTATTACATATAAAGTAAGGGGGAATGGTTGTGAAGTTTGATGATCAACGCCTACTAGGAGTACGATTAGGTTCTATACTTGTAACAGAGGAAAATCAATATTTAGTAATTAAGAAAAAAGATCATTATGCACTTTTAAATATACATAATTTAGAATGCACACATGTTGAAGTGCAGCTAGAACATATTGAAGAAATGTTGCAGGAAGATTTTCAAGAAAGTATAACGGAGATTATCGCACCAGAACATATAAAAATTGTTGCCAAAAATGTAATATAAAGAAAGAAGCTGGAAGGGAGAGCTTCTTTCTTTTCGTTAAAAGGATAACGTTTTTAACACGTCACCAATAATCCCTTCCATTTGATGAACGCCTAAGTCAGCGTTCGTCATTATAACAGCACCATTACCTCGGTATGGATAGCATATCATCATACATTGAAATCCAACGCCCCATCCAAGTGAATACATTTGTAAGTCTTTATTCGAATCATCTAGAAACACACCTAATCCAGTCCATTTTGAGCAACCTTGAGGAGAAATCATATCTTGTACTAATTTTTGAGAAAGTTTTAGTTTGCCCTTTCCTTGTAAGGAATGAATGATTTCAATTACTAAAGTTGATAAGTCTGTTGGTGTTGTCCAAATACCTGAAGCGGCTGCGAATGGATAAAATGGATACTTCTCATTTGTAACGGTGCCATCTTTATTATGCCCGCAAGCAAAGGCCTCCATTTTATTTATATCTTTAGTAGAGAATAGCATACTATTTTTCAGTTGTAGTGGATGAAAGATATATTCTTCAAGTAAAAGATTGAATGGTTTTCCAGTTATATCTTCAAGTAGTAGTTCAATAATACAAAAGTTTGCATCAGAGTAGTGAAATTCGCTTTCTGGTTTATAAGTTATTTCTATCGGTACTGGACAATATGATGTTTTACCGGCAAGGATTTCAGACATGTTTGGTCGCCCTTGTGCAAGTGTATAATGCTCAAAACTATTAGGAGGATCAATGATTCCAGATTGGTGGCTTAATAAATTTCGCAGGGTGACTTTTTTCTGTGAGGTAAATAGACTGGTAGGTATGTTCCAAGATGTGAGTCTATCATTTACGTCTTCATCTAAATGCACGATCTTTTGATCTGATAACGTTAGTACGAGCATTGTAGTGAAGAATTTACTAATAGAACAAGAATTGAATATGGAATTCGTAGTGACAGTTTTAGTTGTTCCAGATTCAAGTGTTCCGCAGGCAGTTGCTTCATCTAGTTTACCATCACGTATAACGGCAAGGCTTAAACCTTCAACGGAATATTGGTTCATTTTCTCGTATATAGTGTTACTTTTTAAGTTCATAGTGACTCCTTTCTTATGAAAGACAGAATGTTAGTTCTATTATACAGTAGTTAATAGAGAGAATGAGAGAAAAAGAAAAAACTTCATCTTTTATCGATGAAGTTCTTTTAGTTAATTCGAAGTGAATGCTTTAAAAAATTTATCTCGGTACATGTACATTAGCCATGAGGTTGTTAGTAAAGAAATAATGATTTGTTTGTTTTGAATTGGCGCATTGAAAACAAGCCAGCCAACGATATCAAATAATAAATGTAGTGCAATTGAAAGAACTACAAATTGTAGTAACGTCTTAAAAAATCTTTTCATAAAGTATCCCCCTAAAATAAAAGGTTTTATCAACAGTGTTGTATATTACTATTATGCATTAAATGTGTTTCATGGTAAAATTTACATAAGTTAGTGAAATAAAACAAATGAAAGCTAATGAGGAGGAATAGTCATGGAATTTTGGATGATCATACCGATAGCGGTCTTTGGGTTTATTTATATTGCTGAAAAATTAAATAGAATCGAAAAGAAAACGGATGCACGTTTAAAGAGGATGGAAGATAGATTACAGCTAATTACGAAAGAAATGGGAATTATAGATAGAGAACCTGAAATTAATAAAGAGTTACGCCAGCTTATGGAAGAAGGAAAAACAGTTACAGCAGTTAAGAGAGTAAGAGAGGCTTTTGGGTTTTCTTTACTAGAAGCGAAGCAATATGTTGATAAATTATAAAAAAGATCATCCATTTGGTTGATCTTTTTTCAATGCACCATGCGTGTATTTACATAAGCAGCGATTATAACGTGGCCAATTATAATGATAGGAAATAAGATTTTGACATTAGGAGTAGTGAAGACACTACCAATTGTGGCAATAGCACCGGCAGTTAAATTATAAAGACCAACTATTTTTGATAACTTACCTTTATCTGGCACACGGCGTTCATTGAATCCTGATAAGAGCCAAGTGTATTGTTTAACTCCGATGAAATAGGCTAGTGCAAATGAAATAATTGCTAGTATGAATAATGATGGGGAAGCGAAGAGAGTCATTGAAAACACCTCCGTTAAAGGGTTATAAATAAATTATAGTATGAATGTTATAATTTAACAAAATATAAGTGTAATAGAAAACGGAGTATTTATCATGAAGGGAGATTAAGTATGAATATTGTGGAATTCCAGAGATATGTATTAAATTTCAGTAAAGAAAAAGGATTTCAAGAGACAACGATTGAAGAGCGAACGATGTATGCGATGGCGGAATTGGGTGAATTAGCGGAAGCTATATTAAAACGTGAATGGTAAGTGGAATATTAATGTGTAAAGATGGGGGATACGAATGAAAAAGAAGCTTATTATAGGAGGAGTCTTTACCTTAATTAGTGTAATGAGTGTTTTCGCTTATTTAGTCTTTCAAGGCATATTTATTCCGAATCAAATAAGTGCGGATAAGTATGAAATAAAAGGTGTAGATGTTGCGTCATACCAAGGAGATATAGATTGGAGAGAGTTGGAAAAGCAAAATATGAAGTTTGCGTTTATAAAGGCTACTGAAGGAAGCTCGTTTGTAGATAAGTACTTTTCGGAAAATTGGACGAATGCGAATAAGACAGGTATGCGCGTCGGAGCGTATCATTTTTTTAGTTTTGATAGTAAGGGTGAAACACAAGCAGAGCAATATATACGAACTGTTCCAAAGTATAAACAAGCATTGCCACCCGTAATTGATGTTGAGTTTTATGCTAACAAAAAAGATAATCCCCCTAAGCGTGAAGATGTTGTGAAAGAGTTGTCGGTCATGATAAAAATGCTAGAAAAACATTACGGTAAGAAAGTAATATTGTATGCAACTCAAGAGGCATATGATTTGTATATAAAGAATGCGTATCCCCAATGTGATATATGGATTCGTAGTGTCTTTACAAAACCGAGTTTATCTGACGAGAGAAAATGGACGTTTTGGCAATACACGAACCGTGGGAGATTAAATGGTTATAATGGAAAAGAGAAGTATATTGATTTGAATGTATTTTATGGTAACGAGGAAGAGTTTGAGAATTATGGAATAAAAGGTTAAGTTTTAAAGCGTACAAAATTTTGTACGCTTTTTTGTTACTTACATAAAAATATACAAGTAAAGATGGAACAAACATTTAAGATGAATTGTCTATTATAGGTAATAACTATTCCATTTGAAAGAAAGGGTGGAGAAAATGAAAAATACATTATTAAAAGTAGGGGTATGTGTTAGTTTATTAGGAACAATGCAATTTGTTAGTACAATTTTTTCTGTGAAAGCGGAACAAAAGCTAGAGCAAAAAGTAATAAAAAATGAGACAGGAACTATTTCAATTTCTCAGTTAAATAAAAATGTATGGGTTCATACGGAGTTAGGTTACTTTAACGGAGAAGCAGTTCCTTCGAACGGGCTAGTTCTTACTACTTCTAAAGGGCTAGTACTTGTCGATTCTTCTTGGGATGATAAGTTAACGAAGGAATTAATAGAGATGGTAGAAAAGAAATTTAAGAAGCGAGTAACGGATGTCATCATTACACATGCGCACGCTGATCGAATTGGCGGAATAAAAACGTTGAAAGAAAGAGGCATTAAGGCGCATAGTACAGCACTAACTGCAGAACTAGCAAAGAAAAGTGGATATGAAGAACCGCTTGGAGACTTACAATCCATTACAAATTTGAGTTTTGGAAATATGAAAGTAGAAACATTTTACCCAGGGAAAGGACATACAGAAGATAATATCGTCGTATGGTTACCGCAATACAACATTTTAGCTGGAGGTTGTTTAGTGAAATCTGCGGAAGCTAAAGATTTAGGGAACGTTGCTGATGCCTATGTAAATGAATGGTCCGCATCGATTGAGAATGTGCTGAAGCGATATGGAAACATCAATTCAGTAGTGCCTGGTCATGGGGAAGTAGGGGACAAAGGATTGCTTTTACATACATTGGATTTGTTGAAATAAGAAACTGTGGGAATATAAAAGCGAGGAGAAACAATTTTCTCCTCGCTTTCTTCTAGCTATATTTAAATGCGAAGCCATCAATTATGCCTGCATACGTTACTGAGATTTTAATTCCAAGTATACAAATACCAGTACCGTCATAATTGCTATAACAACATAAGTAATATCGAGCATTATAAGTGTTTTTAAAGTTTCAGTCATCCTAATTCACCCCTGGTATGAAAATATAACATAATCTCTTATCAATCAGATCAGAGATTATAGAGATAACAATGTATATGAAATTTATTAAGTAGTGTCTATATAAATATATCATATAAATAATGTAAGTAATGTTAAGGTAGTGTAAATGTATTGTAAATAAAGTGATTTTTCATAAAATATTTAATCAAAAAATTGATAGTTCTTCAAAATGAAAAGAAGCTATTCTTTCTGTTGCATAATAAAAAGAAAGAATAGCGTTTTTGTATGTCTATTTCTGTTTGCTTAAGAGATTTATAGTACGAAATTGTTCTTTCGTACTATGAACTAGAAAGTTAAATATGTGATTCAGCAATAGTCTAGCTATTTGAAAACTTGAACAACAGGGGTATGTAATGTTTTTTTGTGTCAATAAAAATATTATGTAAACAATATAAGTTGTCACAAATTTATACATATTATTGTGATTGATATCACATCTCTTTTCCTCAATGGGTATTATGCTTAGGTTGTAAGGAATGATTGGGAGAGGGTGGGATGATCATGTTTTGTTATCAATGTGAACAAACGCCAACAGGTGGATGTAAAGTGATGGGTGTTTGCGGTAAAAATGAAACAATTGCAAGTTTACAAGATACGATTGTGTTTGGGCTAAAAGGAATTGCAGCTTATCGTACGCATGCTGCTCAGCTAGGGTATACTGATGCATTTGTAGATGCTACGACGCAAGAAGCACTGTATATGACATTAACAAATTCCAACTTTAATGAACAAGAACATATTGATATGGCTATGAAAGTAGGGAAATCGGCTTTACGAGTAATGGAGTTATTAGATGAGGCGCATACGAATCACTTTGGTGTTCCAGAGCCTGTTCAAATTACGCAAAACCATGTAGAAGGTAAGGCAATTGTAGTTACTGGACATAATTTATTTGCGTTAGAAGAATTATTAAAACAAACAGAAGGAAAAGAAATTAATATTTATACGCATTCTGAAATGTTACCAGCACACGGTTATCCGCAGCTGAAAAAATATAAACATTTAAAAGGAAACATCGGTAAGGCATGGTATGATCAACGACGTCTTTTTGAAAAATTTACAGGTGCTATATTAGCGACAACGAACTGTGTTATGCCAATTAAAGGGTCGTACTCTGATCGATTCTTTTCATATGATATTGCAGGTTTAGAAGGTGTACAAAAAATTGAAAATGATGATTTTGCACCATTGATTCAAAAAGCGCTAGAACTTCCAGAAGTACATATGGAGTCGGATGAACAGTTAGTAACAGGGTTCCATCATAATACAGTATTATCATTAGCTCCTGAAATTATTGAGGCAGTAAAAGAAGGAAAGATTAAGCGTTTCTTTGTCATCGCAGGTTGTGATGCACCAGGAAAAGGCGGAGAATATTATCGTGAATTAGCAACGTCACTTCCGCCAGAAACAGTTATTTTAACGACTTCTTGCGGGAAATTCCGCTTTAATGATGTGGAGTACGGTGTTGTACCTGGTACAAAGATTCCGCGTTACATTGACTTAGGGCAATGCAATAATTCAATTTCAACAGTGAAAATAGCAGCCGCTTTAGCAGATGCTTTTCAATGCGAAGTGAACGAACTGCCAGTTAGTATTGTCCTATCATGGTTTGAACAAAAAGCGGTTGCCATTTTACTTGGGCTATTTAGTCTTGGTATTCAAGATATTCGCATCGGTCCAAAGGCGCCTGAATTTATTTCACCTGGCTTGCTTGATGTATTACAAGAAACGTTTGGTTTGAAACTGATTACAACTGCAGCAGAAGATATGGAAATGATTTTATCGTAACAAAAGAATGATCTGTCTTATTAAGAAGAAGAGCTAACCTATAGCGCTCCAAAACAAAAATGTAGAATATTTGTTTTGGGGTATTTTCTTTTCTTGGCGGGATAGGTATGTGGCGAAATTTCTTCAAAAAGAAAATTGGCTGTCTCTAATGTGTAGAGATAATAAAGTTGTTTACTTCTTATAGGACTAATGAAGTAGTTTAATGGAAGAAGTATTTATAGTAAGTGTTATAATATAATAATCAATAACTTAAGCAAAGGGGGAAGCATTTTTGCACAAACTCAATGCATTAATACCAGAGCTATCAGTCTCAGATATGGAGCAAAGTTTAAATTTCTATTCGGAAATTCTCCTGTTTAAAATTGAATATCAAAGACCAGAGGATAAGTTTGCTTTACTGTCTTTAAATGAATGCCAGATTATGATTGAAGAAGTAAATGGTCATTGGAGTACTGGAGAGTTATCTTATCCCTACGGAAGAGGAATTAATTTTCAAATTATTATAAATGATATTGATCCACTATATGATAGTTTGAAAAAGAACGAGTATCCAATTAAATTTGATATTCAAGAGAATTGGTATAGAGCTGATACTAAATTAAAGGGACAAAAAGAATTTTTAATTATGGACCCTGATGGTTATCTATTAAGATTTGTTCAAAATTTAGGTGAAAAAGATGTTGAGGCAGATTAAGCTATGTAAGACAGGATGAAAATTTAGTAAATGGAGCAAGCTACTTTTTCAATAAGGGGCATTAGATGAAGAAGAATTGACCAATTTTATTATTTTTATAAATTACAGGCTACAACAATTAAATTTAGTAGGTGGGTATTACATTTTTTAGACTAAAATTAACCAACTTTATTGTCACTGAACATCTAATAGGTAATAGTTGATTTTAGAAAAATATAAAAATCGAGTTGACATTTACAACTACTCAGTCATACAATGTACTTGTAATAGGTAATACTGAGTAGTGCTGTTTCTCAAAATATTTTCAGCAAACGATAGGTAATAGCGGTTTTTAGAAAAATTTTAAAAATCGAGTTGACATTTACAACTACTCAGTCATACAACGTAGTTGTAATAAGTAATACTGAATAGTGTAGTTGTACTCAAAAGCTATTCAGTAAAAATTCGCCTTAGTACTCTGTGATACTGAATATAAGTCAGACAGAATAGGGGGTAAAGGAGGATCAGGACATGGAAAATTTAACTGAAATGCTAAAAGGTTCACTGGAAGGGTGTGTGTTGGAAATCATTAGCCGCCGAGAAACGTATGGTTATGAGATTACCCGCCACCTGAATGATCTTGGGTTTACCGAAGTCGTAGAAGGGACGGTTTATACTATCCTCGTACGATTAGAAAAGAAAAAGCTTGTGAATATTGAAAAGAAACCATCAGATATGGGACCGCCTCGTAAGTTTTATTCATTAAATGAGGATGGCCGTCAGGAGCTTGAATTGTTTTGGAAAAAATGGGATTTTGTATCTTCAAAAATTAACGTCTTGAAGTCAAACTAGCCTCATAATATAAAATGTTCCGGCTCATATTTGGAGAGTTTCTTGTTCTGCTTTATAAAAAAGGAGGAAAATAAGATGTTGGAAATGTTTAAAAAATTAATTGGTGATAAAAAAGAGTACAAAATGATGATGGCACGTGTTGGAGCACTGCCAGAGGATTATCAGTTTGTGTTTAAGAAAATTCAAAACTACATGTGGAATTTCTCAGCGGGTAATGGAATGGATATGCTGCACATACAGTATGAATTAATCGATTTGTTTGAAGCAGGTGCAGCGGAAGGGAGACAAGTGCTTGACATTACTGGGGAGGACGTGGCATCCTTTGCTGACGAACTAGTGGCAAACGCTAAAACGTATGTCTCTAAGTATCGTGAAGATTTGAATGAAAGTATTATGAAGAAATTGAGAAAAAAATAAATGCAATTAGTAATACCGACTGATTAGCTGGTTACAAATGTGAATTGCCGCCATCGCTATTCAGTTATATTTTTAAACTGGTACTAAGTAATACAGATTATCAGTGATACTAAATAGAGGGTGTATGTAATCTAATTTTATAAGGGGGAAAAAGTATGAGCAATGCAGCGATTTCTATAAAAGGGTTAAAAAAATCTTTTAAAGATAAAGAAGTCTTAAAGGGAGTGGATTTTGAGGTGCAGCGTGGCTCCATTTTCGCGCTGCTAGGCTCAAATGGAGCTGGAAAGACGACAACGGTCAATATTCTTTCGACGTTAATGAAACAAGATGATGGTGAAGTGAGTATTTGCGGTTTTGACGTCCAGCGACAACCAGATCATGTTCGTCAAAGCATCAGTTTGACAGGACAGTTCGCAGCTTTAGACGGCATGCTTACTGGAAGGGAAAACTTGATAATGATCGCTAAGTTACGTGGTGTTTCCAATCCGGCACAAGTTGCTGATAATCTACTTGCAAGATTTAGCCTGACTGATGCGGCCAACCAGAGGGCAGACCAGTATTCAGGCGGGATGAAGCGCCGACTTGATATCGCGATGAGTTTGATTGGGGCGCCAGCAGTTATTTTTCTAGACGAACCAACGACTGGACTTGATCCGGAAGCACGGATCGAAGTGTGGGATACAGTCAAGGAACTTGCCGGCAGCGGCACAACGATTTTGCTCACGACTCAGTACTTGGAGGAAGCAGAACAACTGGCGGACCGTATCGCTATTTTGCATGGCGGAAAAATTATTACGACAGGTACTCTTACTGAACTGAAAGAGATGTTCCCGCCAGCAAAAGTAGAGTATATCGAGAAGCAGCCGACGTTGGAAGAAATTTTCCTTGCGATTATCGGTAAAAAGGAGGAGATGTAAATGAAAAGCAAAACAGGGGTATTACTAGGGCGCTTAATGCGTAATATTATGCGTAGTCCGGATACAATTATTACAGTAGCGATTACACCGATTATGATGATGCTATTATTTGTTTACGTATTTGGCGGGGCTATAAAGACAGGAACGGATAACTACGTTAATTATTTATTGCCGGGAATTTTGTTAATGGCTATCGCATCCGGTGTAGCGTATACTTCTGTACGATTATTTACGGATGTAAAGAGTGGGCTGATGGCACGTTTCATTACGATGCCTATTAAGCGCTCATCAATATTGTGGGCTCACGTTTTAACTTCTCTTGTTGCTAATGTACTTACTATCGTGGTGGTTATTCTTGTTGCGCTCTTAATGGGATTCCGTTCCAGTGCTAATATGTTAGAATGGCTTGCAGTAGCTGGGGTTCTAGGAACGTTTACGCTAGCGCTAACATGGCTAGCTATCATTCCAGGACTGAAAGCGAAGTCAATGGAAGGGGCGACAGCGTACTCGTATCCACTAATTTTCCTTCCATTTATTAGTTCAGCTTTTGTACCTACCGAAACGATGCCAAAAATTGTCCGTGCATTTGCAGAGAATCAGCCTGTAACTTCAATCGTGAATGCGATTCGTGCCCTTTTATATGAAGGAACTGTTGGCAACGATATTTGGATTGCACTCGCTTGGTGCGTAGGTATCATGATCATCTCTTACTTTTTCGCAAGTAAAACATTTAAACGTCAGTTAGGGTAAGTGAATTTAGTCATCCGAAATTATATATATTTTTGAAAAAGCACGGAAGGTTTTCTGTGCTTTTATTATTTATTGTGCTCTCATGGTAAAAAATATAGGAAACTGGTAACGAATAAACCTCAATATTTTGAGGTTTAACCGATCACTGCTTATGGAGAATATAAACATAACCGCTCTTGTAAATCGTTTAATATTTCTTCAGGCATTTCCTTGATTGTAATATCTTTCCCTAGGAAAAGTAGCCAATTTGTTATCTCTGTCACTTCATCGGAATTGTTAACATCGATAAATGTTTTTAAAATGGCTGTAGATTGGTAAGGGTTTGTATAAGAAATTGAAATTTTTAAAGGATGGTATTTTTTGTACTGGGCAATCGCTTTTGGACCAAGTTCAAGTACAAGGTTAATTTCTTCGTCCTTCTTATTGAGTTTTTCTAAAATCTGTTTCTTATTTAACCTCTTTTTCGTCGTGTACGGTTCGATATTGACGAGGTCATCGACAGGAAACAGCAGTTTCTTTTCTTCTTTTAAGTCAAACCCTTCAATGATCCAACGGCTTTTTTCTTGATAAAGGTGTAATAGATAAATTGGGTAAGACTTGATTTCCTCTTCTTCTTTGACGGTAATCAATAAATGTCTATCCAAAAGAAGGATTTGGATGAGTTTTTCTAACATAGGGTGGGGGAGGTCAGAAAGCTCAAGTAGATCGGGATTATAAGGGTTAGTCCCTTCAAAAAGCAAGAGTTGATTTAAAAGAACGAGGTCATCTTGCTGGGTTTCTGAGATGAGTCCTAGTAGTTTTTCAGCTAAAGACTGGCGACTTTTTAGATAGGGAAGTTGTTGATTGCTTGTAGCCATAAAGGCAATAAAAAGAGCTTTGACTTCATTATCAGTAAAGCGAACAACGGGCAGGATAGAATTATGCATGACAAAATATCCACCAGTTCTCCCAACTTCAGCGACAAGTGGCATGCCCATAGCTTCAATTTCTCTAATGTCTCTAATAGCTGTCGATCGTGATACGTTAAATTCTCGTATGATTTCAGTAATTGTAAAGTGGGAGCGATTGTTGATATACCGCATAATTGTATTAATCCGTTCAACTTTTTTCATTGGAATCTCCTAAACAGTATCATTTTTTGACATGATTTAAAGATATTATAAACGTATCAGATGAAAAGTTAAATCGTTTGATTCATTTTAAAAAAGGAAGGTTTTGAATATGAAAAATTATACTATAGAAGAAAAAGATAGCTTTATTGTGTTAGGTATTGGAACTGAAATTAAGAGTGACTATACAGACTTTGCTGGAATCAATAAAGAAAAGGAAGACTTTTGGTCGGCTGTTAAAGAAGATGGAAGGTTGGATACTTTAAAAGCTTTAGCTACAAACGAATATATTTTTTCTGTGAGCGAAGCGGTGAATAACAAGATGATGTATTATGCTGGTGTCATGACAGAAGCACAAATAGAAGAAGAATCTAGAGTGATCCAGTTTCCGAAGGGAGAATACTTAGTAGTGAAAGGGGAAGACAAAACGGCTGAAGAGCTAAGTAATAAACTGACTGGCATCGCCTTCGGTCAAGCTTTACCAGAAGCAACAGATTTTGCTTATGTTGGTGGACCGAATACAACGGTTGAGATGGGACAGAGAGACGGCTTAGTATTTGGTGAAATGTGGATTCCAGTTGTAAGGAAGTAAAGTGATAAAAGGTACGAATATGGAAAGTAGAGGCTAACGATCTTGAATTGTTAGCTTTTGCAATTGTTTCACTTAGCATGGTTTGTTCACCGGGGCCTAATATGATTTATCTCATTTCTCGTTCCATTACGCAAGGGCGTATGACAGGATTTATTTCTCTCTTAGGCATTATGCTCGGAATTGAAGATTTTTTAATGATACGGTAGGAATACCGTCTTTTTTTATTTTAAGGGAATTTTGACTTGTTATCTTGATAGTCATGTGGCAAAAGCCCTATTACGTCTAAACTAAAATATGGTCATATTGTTTTCGGTACTTTTTTTATAATATAACCATATTATAAAAAGGAGGGGGAGATGAATGCCTAAAATAGTTGATCAAATACAAAGGAAGAATGAGATAGCCACCGCTACTTGGCGTGTAATATTAGAAAAAGGTATCGATAAAGCTTCCATACAGCAAATCGCTGATGAAGCAAACATGTCAGTTGGCCTTGTTCAGCATCATTTTTCGTCTAAAAATGCATTGATTTACTATGCAATGAATTTAGTATTGAATCGAATGGAAGGACGGGCGAAAACTCGTACAAGTGATTTTAAGGGAACGAAAGAAGAAGCGCTTAGAAGATTAATGAAATTTATTATTCCTATTAATAAGGAAGAAATGTTGGAAGGGAAGGTTTGGATTACATTCTTAGGAATCTCTTTTAGTTCCCCAGAGCTTATTGAACTTCGGAAGAAAATGGATGAGCATACGAGGTACCTAATGGGAATGATCCTAGATTTAATGGAGGAGTTAGGATACTTTACATCAGGATACAATAGAGAGTGTGAATTGGAGATACTGTACGGATTTATCGATGGGCTAGTAATTCATGTCCTTCAAACACCAGAATCATATCCAAAAGAAAAAGTGAATCAACTTATTGAGTATTATTTAGTAGAAAAAAAGAGGGATTGATCGCATGAATAAAGTTTTCATTATTATTCTTGTAGTTGTTATCGTATTGATCATTAGGCAGCTTATCCCTAAGAAAGTAGATAGTTTTGATCTTCTTGGTATACCCATCATGGCTATAATTAGAACTTATATCGGTCTTCCAAATAAATTGGACTTTATTATTACAATTGAATTAATTAGCTTGCTTATATTAGGAGCAATAGTTGGTTATTGGCAAGCTAAGAGGGTGAAAGTTTTTCATCATAACAATCAATTATGTAGTGTTGGGGGCTATTCGTATATTATCGGATGGATTATTATGCTTTTGGGAAGGCTGGTTATTTTATTGTTGTTCAACCTTACTTCTCTCATATCAGCATTTCATGCGGGACAGGAACAGTTTACGAGTGAAGTAATTAAAGTTCTTTCGCATACTGGAGATTGGTTAATATGGTCTACTATTCTTGCATCTTCCATCATGTATACTGTTACCTTATATAAGAATCACCCGGATATCAAAAAAATTATACATGCTCGTTTTAAAGAAATAAAACAGCGGATAAAATATTAATTTAACTAATACGAATTGTAAAAGCATGTATTTGTTATAGAGCTGCCGACTATACCTATCAACTTAATAAATAAATATTTTATAAAAAAATATTTTTTGACCCCCATAAAATTATATATTCCTCCGAATATGTATATTGAAGAAAATAAATAGAAGAAAAATGGTCATGAAAGAACATTGAAGTGTTAATAAAATTACTAGATTAAGTGTGGAATCCGAAATCAAAGGATGAAATTACCAATGGTAAAGAGAAGAGTTATTCAAGGATTGCAGATAAAATAGAAAAAGAGCAAGCAAAACAAGCGGAAGAAAACAAGAAAGTACATTAAAATACAAACTTAACTTTAGTGACGAGACAAAAGGAAATTCGTTAAGAAAACAGTGGGAAAAAGTTAGTCTCAAAAAATATAAGTAACAGCAAGAGGACAAACCAAAGGGAAAACACTTACAAAATATGGTTAAATGGTCACTTCTTTAGTGGCCTTTTTGCTATTTGAAGGAGGCTGGAAGATTACTAGTGTTGAGTTTAGTAATGAAGATCCTAAGAAAACCGAAAATAGAAGATATCGTATATAACATACAAAACAACGGAGGAGATAGGGAAGTATTTATCGTACAGTATCAGCCTTTTATTAGAAAATCCATATCGTCTGTCTGTCGCCGATATATTACAGAACAGGATGATGAATATAGTATTGGACTGTTTGCGTTTAACGAAGCAATTGAACAGTATTCATATAAAAAAGGGAAATCTTTTCTAGCGTTTGCTGATCTTCTTATAAAAAGAGATGTAATTGACTATATACGCAAGGAGTCTAAGCATAACTTTGTCTTTTTAAAAGAAGATGAGCAAGAGAAAATGTTAGAAATGCAAGTATCGCTTACGGAGTATATGAAAGAGATCGAAAATAGTAACCGTAAGGAGGAAATTCTTCATTTTCAAAGTGTGTTAGCTGAGTTTAAAATCACATTTTCAGAGCTTGCTAAAGAATCTCCTAAGCATCGTGATACGCGTGAACATCTAATAGAAATTGTGAAGATTATTATAAAAGAAGAGGAAATGATGGAAGAGTTGTTCCGAAAGAAAAAATTACCACTAAAACATATTGAACCACGTGTTAGGGTAAGTCGTAAAACGTTGGAACGACATAGAAAATACATTATTGCAATGTGCATTATTTTTGCAAACAACTATACATATATTCTTGATTACATAAGAGGGGAAAAGCATGATGAATAAAGGAATTGTGATGGATATAAAAAAGCATAACGTAGTTGTTTTAACTCCAAATGGAGAGTTTATTACATTTAAAAGAAAAGCGCACCCATACATGATAGGAGAGGAAATCTCGTTTAACAAACAGGAACAAAGAGCGCCGCGTTTTTCCATACCACCTTTCTTAAAGCCTACAACAGTAATTGTTGCTGGTTTTCTATGCGTATTGCTGTTTTTTTACAATCAACCAGAAGAAAAAGTGTTTGCTTATGTCTCAGTTGATATAAATCCAAGTTTAGAGGCGAGCGTAACGGAGGATCTTCGTGTTATAGATTTGCGGGCTTGTAATGATGACGGAAGGCGTATTTTAAAAGAAATGAAAGGGTGGGAAAATAAGCATCTGCAAGACGTAATACGTACGATTATAAAGCAGAGTCAAGAGGATAAGTACTTAACAAATGATAAGAAAGTTATGCTAACGGCTGTTGCAAAGGATAAATCGTTAGAACCACAGTTGGAAAAGGCTTTGCAGGAATTAAAGAAAGAGTATGAGATAAAACATATTACAGTTGAATATCAAAGCAGTACGATGGAAATACGGGAGGATGCCAAGAAAGCAGGAGTTGGAACGGGCGTTTATATAAAACAAGAGAATGAGAAGAAAAAATCGCTCACTCCATCTCATCAAGAGCAACCAAAGTCGCCATCTGACATATCACCAGATGCAACTCATGTAAATGAAGAAAGATATGAGAAAAAAGAGTATATAGAACAAAAGCAATCTAAGCATATAAAAGAAAATCATGGGAACCAGCAAGAGAACAATGGTAGAGGATCCCAAGGGAATAGTGGAAATCAGGAAGGGAACAACGGAAGAGGATCCCAAGGAAATAATGGGCGCCAGCAAGAGAACAACGGAAGAGGGTCGCAAGGGAATAATGGAAATCAGGAAGGGAAAAATGGCAGAGGGTCCCAAGGAAATAGTGGACATCAACAAGAGAACAACGGAAGAGGGTCCCAAGGAAATAATGGGAACCAGCAAGAGAACAACGGAAGAGGGTCCCAAGGAAATAATGGAAATCAGCAAGGGAACAACGGAAGAGGGTCCCAAGGAAATAATGGGAACCAGCAAGGGAACAACGGAAGAGGGTCCCAAGGAAATAATGGAAATCAGCAAGGGAACAACGGAAGAGGGTCCCAAGGAAATAATGGGAATCAGCAAGGGAACAACGGAAGAGAATCGCAAGGAAATAATGGGAATGGT
>NZ_NJGF01000023.1:0-80123 GCF_002209985.1 Bacillus sp. K2I17 | reverse complement strand
TTCGTTCAGTTTTCAAAGAACTACTCGGTCGCTCATTTGCGACTTCCTTATGTTAACATCTTCGTTTTTCGATGTCAACTAAGTTTTTTAATTTCTTTTTTGTCGTTTTCTGCATTTCCGCATCAGCGACGGTTATTAATATATCATGTAGTATATAAGGGGTCAATACTTTTTATAAAAAAAAATTCACATCCCGTTAAAATCTTAAAACCATGTTCCAAAAATCATTATAGTCTCCCTTCATTCTGCATCATACTCCATATCTCATATCTTATCGGTTTATCACGTTTACGAACGAGTGAAAATTCTAAATTTTATGTTATATTATTATTATAGGAGTGTGATGCAAATGAGCATTAAGTATTCGAACAAAATCAATAAAATCCGGACCTTTGCATTAAGTTTAGTATTTATCGGCCTCTTCATTGCATACTTAGGTGTCTTTTTCCGTGAAAACATTATTATTATGACAACATTTATGATGGTTGGCTTTTTAGCTGTTATCGCTAGTACTGTCGTTTACTTTTGGATTGGCATGTTATCTACTAAAACTGTACAAATTATTTGTCCAAGCTGCGATAAGCCGACCAAAATGCTCGGTCGTGTCGACGCATGTATGCATTGCAACCAACCTTTAACAATGGATCGAAATCTAGAAGGAAAAGAATTTGATGAGAAATATAATAAGAAGAGCTATAAATCATAGGCATATATAGGTACAATGTGCCCTTACAAAACTAAACGTTAAAAGGTGATTTCTTTGTTAAGAAATCACCTTTTGTATTTATCTTTAATTAAATTAGGTTCTTCACTGAACGTTTTAAATCCTCCTGAACCTAACGTAATTCCCATATATAATAAAGAAAGAGGGAGACGTTTACGTCTCCCTCTTTCTTTATTATATATTACGCCTTATGACACTCTGGACAAACGCCATAAATTTCTAAGCGATGACTATTAATAACGAAGCCTGTCGTTTTCGCAGCTTCCTCTTCAAGCTGTTCCAAACCTCCATAAGGAAAATCAACAATCTTACCACATTTTTCGCAAATCACATGATAATGTTGACTTGTAACATAATCAAATCTACTTGAAGCGTCTCCATAAGTTAATTCCTTTACAAGTCCAACCTCTTTAAATACACGTAAGTTATTATAGACAGTTGCAACACTCATATTTGGAAACTTACCTTCTAATGCTTTATAAATGTCATCCGCTGTTGGGTGCGTCATAGATTCCACAAGGTACTCTAAAATAGCATGACGCTGTGGAGTAATGCGTACACCCGTATTTTTCAGCATTTCTAGCGCTTCTTTTAATTCTTCTTTGACCACCGTCATGCACCCCGATTCTATACGGATTATTATTTTATAATTCTTATAAAGAGTGTACTCCTTTTCTTATAAATCGTCAATATTTCTACTATAAGTATGTGGTTTATTTTTGTATATAGCCTTATTCTTATATATCCTTCCCCATTTTCTATACATTTACATAGAAAAAAAGTGCGACATAATCGCACTTGGAATACTATCATCTGAGGAGGTATGCCCTACACTTCACTTTATGTAAGACGATAAAATATGTATAGACACTCGCCTTACTTCTATATATTTTATCTCCACAATGAATTTACTTTATATAAGAAAGAACCTCTTCAGTATGTCCCTTCACTTTCACTTTACGCCACTCTTTTACAAGCTCACCGTCTTTATTAATAAGGAATGTAGAACGCTCGATTCCCATATACTCTTTTCCAAAGTTCTTTTTCAATTTCCAAACATCGTATAATTCCGCTACCTTATGATCTTCATCTACTAAAAGTACAAATGGAAGCTCATGCTTCTCAATGAATTTCAGATGTCTGTTCACTGAATCAGGACTTACACCAAGAATAACTGTATCTTTCTCTTGAAATAATCCATACGCATCGCGAAAATCACATGCTTCAGTTGTACACCCTGGAGTCATATCTTTCGGATAAAAATATAGCACTACGTTTTTACCACGAAAATCAGCTAAGCGAACTTGTTCCCCGTTACTTCCCTCTAATGTAAATTCTGGAGCCATTTCTCCTACTGTGATCATTGTTATCACTCCTACTCTTTTCTTTACTATATCAAATGCTATCTTATTTTTCATTGTCTATTACAGACCTCATTACAAAAGCAAACGGTAATGTATATCCAATTAGCGCTTCTGCAATCGCAATCCATCTCCCTATTCCAATCGGAGCTATATCACCGTACCCAACGGACAATAAAGTAACTGCGCTAAAATATAAGCAAATTTCTACAAGTTGAAAAGATTGGGCATGCAAGCTTTCTCCATCTTCTTTCAAAACTGCAAAACCCATTTCTTCTAATACAACATAACTTAACCCAAACGCAATCAATACCGTTGTATAAATTAAAAATAAGGAGGCTAAATTATAAAGCGAAAAGAAACGCCTAGAATCTGAATATGAACTCCATAACAATTGGACACTTCTCAAAATAGCAATTGCTGCAATTAATAGAATAAATCCCCATAACATGTCCTCCACCTCATTTTATATGTATGAGACGGCCATTGGATTTATCCCTTAGAAACAAACAAGCTTCTATAATTAATTCCCAGCACCACGGTACCTTTTTACCCCTTGATTCCAAAGAGTAATTGCAATCGTAAAACAGATAACACCAACGAATGGTGTTGCAAATGCATAGCTATTCCACTCTGTTTTTCTTAAAAAGTATGCTGCTGGATACACTCCGACAAACGCAAATGGTAAAACAAACGTTAAAATGAAGCGAATCACACGGTTATAAATGTTAACAGGATAGCGACCATAGTTACCTATGTTATACATTAGCGGCATAATTGAACTTTTCGCATCCGACCAAAAACCAAGGCTCGCAAGCGTAACAAATATCCCTCCGTATACAAGTGCTCCTCCTCCTACCATCAGTAAGAATAAGAAGAAATCGTACCAGTAAAAAGATAATTGCAGCTCCACTGCTGCATATCCCATTACAATTATTCCTGTAATCGCTCCAATTAAAGATTCCAGTTCCATTCTTTCTAATATAATTTGAAATAAACTATGAATCGGTCTCGTTAATATACGATCCATTTCTCCTTTAATAATGTAACGATCATTAAAGTCCCATATGTTAAAGAAAGCTGAGAAAATGGCAAACGGCACTAAAAAGAAACCATAAATAAAGATTACTTCTTCTCTACTCCAGCCCTTTAATGCTTGTGTATGCCCAAACACAACGAGAATAAAGATTAAATTAACAGCCTGTAGTGCTAAATCAGAAAGTAATCCAACGATAAAATCGCCCCGATACTCCAATTTTGTTTTTATATATTGGCTTGCATATTGCAAAAATAGGTTTATATATATCATCTCATCATCCCCCTTGTACAATTAGACGTTTTCTCGCCGTTCTCCACATGAGTACAATTGGAATAATAAGTACAATTGCCCAAATTACTTGGAATAATAATGCCTCATACAATTTACTTCCTTGTATACCTTCTGAAAAAATCATACTCGGAATATAACTAATCGCCTGAAACGGTAAAAACATCATTGCCTTTTGGGCCCATAACGGATAAAAACTAATTGGTAATAATAGACCTGAAAATAAATCAATAACGACACGTTTCGCATACATAATTCCACTATTATTAAATAGGAAGAACGTGAGCATTCCCGTCATTAAATTAATTTGTGTATTAATAATAAAACTAAATATTAAAGATAAGAAGAAATATAACCACGTTTGAAAATTCGTTGTAATTTGCAATGAAAATAATAAGGTAACGATAACCATACCTGGAATTGAAAAGAAAGCAAAACGAAATATTCCTTCACCAAGACCTTGCATCACTTTCATGCCTAAATAGTTATATGGACGAATGAGTTCTACTGCTACACGTCCTTCTTGAATCTCCATCGCAATTTCCCTGTCTATATTATTAAAATAAAAAGCACGTGCCATCCACGCAATTGCGATATAAGTAGTCATTTGCGAAATAGATAAACTTTCAATATTCTCTTTTCCACTATAAATTGCTTGCCATAAAAAATAATACGCACCGATATTAATTGTATAAATTAAAATCCCACTATAATAGTTTGTACGATACGCAAGCATCATTAAAAAGCGAATCCGAATCATTTCAATGTACTTACCCATGTTTAATACCTTCTTCATAAATGTTACGAATAATTTCCTCTGTAGATACTTCGTTAATTTTTAAATCTTTAATTTGAAAGGCTTGTACTACTTTAGAAATAAGCATTGAAATGATAACTTCTTCATTCGGTATTTTTGCAACCCACGCGTTTTCCTCTTTCGCTTTCGACCAAACGACATGACTATCTGGCATAACCATTGATAAAGCCTGATAGGAAACTGGTGCAATAAATTGAAAATGGATTTCCTTCTCTGCTCCCCACTGTGTACGAAGATTATTTAAAGAACCGTCATACATAATATTTCCTTCATCCAGCATGATAACGCGCTCACATAAAGCTTCAATATCAGTAATATCATGGGTTGTTAATAAGATTGTTGTTTTATAACGTTCATTCATTTCTTTTAAAAATTCACGTATTTTTAATTTCACAAGAACATCCAACCCAATTGTTGGTTCATCTAAAAATAATAACGGTGGATTATGAATTAATGCTGCCGCTAATTCACAACGCATTCTTTGACCTAGAGATAACTTTCGAACTGGCTTATCTAATAAAGGACCAATATCTAACGTTTCAATCACGTGTTCCATATGCTCTTTATACTGAGCGTCTGATACACCGTACACTTTTTTTAATAAACGAAAAGATTCTTGTACAGCAATATCCCACCAAAGTTGTGAGCGTTGACCGAAAACAACACCAATTGTTCTTACGAATTCTTCTCTCTGCTTATGCGGGTTCATCCCATTTACTAAAATTTCTCCTGATGTCGGAGTCAAAATCCCCGTAAGCATTTTAATAGTTGTTGATTTACCAGCACCGTTCTCACCGATATATCCAACCATTTCACCTTGTTTCACATTAAAAGATACATCATTTACTGCTGGTACTATTTTATAATTACGATTTAATAAATCGCGAAAAGCACCCTTTAATCCCGGACGACTTGAATAGGCTGTAAACTCTTTACGTAACCCTTGTACCTCAATTACCGATTTCATAATCGGACCCCCCTTCCTAAATGTCACAACGAATAGTTTACCCAACTGCCTTCTCTATCACAAACAATACGTCTTTTCGAAAAACATGTTAGAATAATACATAGATTTTTGTAAGGAGATGAATTGTAGTGAAATTCACAAAATCAGAAGCATTACATAAAGAAGCTTTAGAACATATCGTTGGTGGCGTTAATAGTCCTTCTCGTTCTTTTAAAGCAGTTGGCGGCGGCGCTCCTGTTGCTATGGAACGTGGAAAAGGTGCTTATTTCTGGGATGTAGACGGAAATAAATATATCGATTATTTAGCAGCATACGGTCCTATTATTACTGGACATGCTCACCCGCACATTACAAAAGCAATTACAACAGCTGCTGAAAATGGTGTACTTTACGGAACACCAACAGCACTAGAAGTAAAATTTGCAAAAATGTTAAAAGAAGCAATGCCTGCATTAGATAAAGTCCGCTTCGTAAACTCTGGTACTGAATCAGTAATGACAACAATTCGTGTCGCTCGTGCTTACACAGGCCGCACAAAAATTATGAAATTTGCTGGTTGTTACCACGGTCATTCTGATTTAGTACTTGTAGCAGCTGGATCTGGCCCTTCTACGCTAGGAACTCCTGACTCAGCCGGTGTACCACAAAGTATCGCTCAAGAAGTTATTACCGTTCCATTTAATAATGTAGAAACTTTAAAAGAAGCATTAGATAAATGGGGACATGAAGTAGCAGCTATCCTTGTAGAACCGATTGTTGGAAACTTCGGTATTGTAGAGCCAAAACCTGGCTTCCTTGAGAAAGTGAATGAACTTGTTCACGAAGCTGGTGCACTAGTAATTTATGATGAAGTTATTACTGCTTTCCGCTTCATGTACGGTGGTGCTCAAGACTTACTTGGCGTAACACCAGACTTAACAGCGCTTGGTAAAGTTATTGGCGGCGGACTTCCGATCGGTGCTTATGGTGGTAAGAAAGAAATTATGGAACAAGTTGCCCCGCTCGGACCTGCATATCAAGCTGGTACAATGGCAGGAAATCCTGCTTCTATGGCATCCGGTATCGCTTGTCTAGAAGTTCTTCAACAAGAAGGTCTTTATGAGAAATTAGATGAACTTGGTGCGATGCTTGAAAAGGGAATTTTAGAGCAAGCTGCAAAACATAATATCGATATTACATTAAACCGACTAAAAGGTGCTTTAACTGTATACTTCACAACAAATACAATTGAAGATTACGATGCAGCACAAGATACAGACGGTGAAATGTTCGGTAAATTCTTCAAGCTTATGCTTCAAGAAGGAGTTAACTTAGCACCTTCTAAATACGAGGCATGGTTCTTAACGACAGAACATACAAAAGAAGATATCGAATATACAATTGAAGCTGTAGGCAGAGCATTCGCTGCTTTAGCGGATAATAAATAATCCCTTCATTAAAAAGGAAAAAAGAAAGCACATCTTTCTTTTTTCCTTTTTTCTATTTCATAAATCCCTTATTAATAGTATAATTATTCATAATTATCTGTTTTATTTTTCTTTTATATCCTTACTATCCTTGTATATAAGGCTGCTCACGCCTTGAATAGTAAGATTATTCAAACTTCAATAAAAGGGGGGATTGACGGATGCTCAATAAAACAAATACATGGACACCGTCTTTATTTCGAGATTATAAAAATGCAGAACATGATGCGTGTGGAATCGTTTCCGTTATGGAGAAACGAAAAGTTGCCACGAAAGAAAACATTGATCTTTGCATACAATCACTTGTCAAAATGAATCATCGAGCTGGTTTCATTAATGGTGAAGGAGATGGTATCGGAATTCACATTGATGTCCCAAAAGCACTTTGGAATGAAAAGCTGAAAAATAACGGATACAATCCAACGATTGTGGATCATCCCCACTTTATCGTTGGACATTTTTTTCTAAACAAAAACGCAAATATCGTTAATTTAAAAAATCATATTCGTACGCAATTAAATAACGAAAGTTTTACTATTATTTTTGAAAGTGATGATGTAATAAATTCCGATGCACTCGGTCCACTTGGTAAACAGGAAGAACCTTTATTTTGGCAAGTTGCTCTTATCGCAGAAAATAAAGTTGAAAATGTTGAGCAAACATTATTTTCAGTAACGATAAAAATAGAGGAAAACGAAGCGATTCATGTTGCTTCATTAAGTCGTGACCATGTTGTATATAAAGTTCTAGGCGCTGGGGATACACTTGTTGCCTATTACAATGATTTACAACATCCACTTATCGCTTCAACTATGACACTAGGACATAACCGCTATTCTACTAATACATTATCTAATTTTTTTCGTGTACAACCATTTAGCATTCTCGGACATAATGGTGAAATTAACACAATTGCAAAATTACGTGATCAAGCTGACATGATTCATGTTCCACTTACTGCTGGGGGCAGTGACTCCCAAGATTTAAACCGCACCTTAGAAACTCTACTTGTTCAATACGACTACAGTTTATTTGAAGCAATGGATATACTATTCCCACCAATTATTAATGAAATGAAACTTTATGAACCGCATTTACAAGATTTATATACGTATATACGTGAAGCTTGGGGCCATTTTGCGCAAGGTCCAGCTGGTATTATTTCACGTTATAAAGATGAGGCTGTTTTCAGCGTTGATTCCCTTGGACTACGACCAGTATGGAAAGTAGAGACAGCGAGTTCTTATGTTTTCTCTTCTGAACCTGGAGTTGTATCACCAACTGAATATGTAGCAGAACCAAAACCACTCGCTCCTGGAGAAAAAGTCGGTCTAAAGTGGAATGAACAAGATGAACTTGTACTCTACGAATACGATGACTACCAAACTCAAGTATATAACCGTTTTAAAAAGCGAGTTGGTACTAAAGATTATCATTTAAACTTATCTATCCCTGAAACGAAAGAAATCCCAGGATTATGTGATTCTATACAAGTCGAAACGAAACAATACGTTGCTTTCGGATGGGACCGAGAACATATTCAGCTTCTTGAACAGATGGCAACAAAAGGCGTTGAGCCAATTCGCTCACTTGGGCATGACTCACCACTTGCAGCACTCGATACTGATAGACGAAATATCGCTGATTTCATTAAGGAAAGTGTAGCCGTTGTTACAAATCCAGCAATCGATCGTGATCGAGAGGTCGAGCACTTCTCCACACGAACAATACTTGGAGAGCGCCCAAGTTTATTAAGCGGAGCTAAACGGCCATTTGTAGTTGAGATGCTTTCCCCCATTATTTTAGAAGGAAGTGTAGCACAATCTATTACAGAGGAATTACACACAATTACGTACGAACAACTTATAGAGCTATTCAATACTCATAGCTCTATCGCTACAATCTCTGCTACATTCAGTCCGACAGAAACTTTACAATGCGCCTTAAATCGAATTAGTTCTGAAGCGATAAAGGCCGTGAACGATGGAGCTTCCCTACTATTAATAGACGATGCCAACGCTCATCTAAATGAACAGTTATGGATTGATCCGCATTTAGTTACCGCTAAAGTACATCAAGTATTAAGCGAAAATAAATTACGCCGAAACTGCTCTCTCGTTATACGTTCTGGTGCCCTTCGCTCCTTACATGATATCGTCACACTGTATGGATTAGGAGCAGATGGTATGAATCCATATTTATTATTTGCAACCGTAAATGATGGAACAAAAACGCCAATTACGAATTTGTATAATGCTCTTAATAAAGGACTAGAAAAAGTCATTTCAACAATTGGAATTCATGAATTACGTGGTTACGATCGCCTCTATTCTTCTATCGGATTACATGAGGAAATCGCAAATATATTACAAATTACGAATTTCTTCGGTTCAAATGATTTAGCTTTTTCGCTTGAATCACTTGCTGAAGATGCACAATTGCGAGCGGATGATTATAACAATCCTAAAGTTAGAATGCGAAAATCTTTTCATATATTCCCGCGAATTTGGAAAGCAATCGGCGATGTCGCAAAAGGAAATTCTTATGATGATTACCGTGACAAATTAAGTGAGTTAGAAGAAAATAATCCAATCGCGATTAGACATCTTGTTCAAACGAAAGAAACAAAACATGTCGTTCCAGCTGAAGAAGTATCCATCAGCATTCAAAATCATGATTTACCATTTATTATTAGTTCCATGTCATTCGGTTCTCAAAATGAAATTGCCTTTCGTGCATATGCAGAAGCGGCCGATCAGCTAAATATGATTAGCTTGAACGGTGAAGGCGGCGAAATTAAAGATATGATTGGAAAATATCCACATACACGTGGACAACAAGTTGCATCTGGGCGATTTGGTGTAAACGCCGAACTACTAAATTCATCAAACTTAATTGAAATAAAAATTGGGCAAGGCGCAAAGCCTGGTGAAGGCGGACATTTGCCTGGTTCAAAAGTAACAGCAAAAATCGCTGAAGCGCGTAATGCTACAATTGGCTCTGATTTAATTTCACCTTCTAACAACCATGATATTTATTCCATTGAAGATTTAGCTCAAATGATTACAGAAATTAAAACGGCTAATCAACTTGCGAAAGTAGCTGTAAAGGTCCCTGTTGTCCCTAACATTGGAACAATTGCTGTCGGTATCGCAAAGGCTGGTGCTGACTTTATTAACATTAGCGGATTTGATGGTGGTACAGGTGCCGCACGTATTCACGCATTGCAACATGTAGGCCTTCCTGTAGAAATTGGTGTGAAAGCCGCTCACAATGCTTTATTAGAAGCAAATATGAGGCAAAAGGTAGAAATTTGGGCTGACGGTGGTATTCGAAGTGTTAATGATGCCTTGAAAATCATGCTCCTTGGGGCAAACCGTATTGGATTTGGTACATTATCCATGATTGCAATCGGCTGTACAACTTGCCGCGGATGTCATCTAGATACTTGTCACGTTGGAATTGCAACACAAATTGAGTCTGAAGCTCAGGCGAAAGAACACGGATTACGCCGCTTCGTCCCGCGCGAATTAGAAAGCGCCGTTGCTGGATTATTACATTTATTCACCACTTTTGGCGTAGAACTAAAACGATTAACAGGAAATCTTGGTTATACAAATTTACAAGAAATTGTCGGACATTCCGATTTATTAGAACAAGTTCGAGGCGAAAATTTATTAGACTTATGTAATTTACTACAAACGATAGAACACCCATCTGTTACAAAAACAGAATACGTACCAGAAAAACAATTTGAAACAGTTCATTCCCCTCATTCAAAAGAATTAGTAGGCGTTGGCGTAGAGCAACGCGTTATGGGTGGTCTAGAATCTTGCTATCGCGTTCGTAGTAAATTATATGAAGACACGAAGCTTGAACCACTTACATTAAAGTATACGAATGGCTCTATTCCTGGAAATGGATTAGGTGCTTACAATAGTGAGAACTTATTTATACACGTAAATGGCGGTGCACAAGATGGTATTGGTAAAACCTCCTTTGGTGGTGGTATTTATATAACGAAAGCAAAAGGAAAAGACGGCATATATTATAACGGTTCTGTCGGAAAAGGTTTTGGGTACGGTGCACAAAAAGGATCTCTATACGTTCAAGGTAACGCTGATGCTCGCGCTGGCATTCGCCTCTCTGGAGCAGACATGATAATTGGAGGGCGAATGACAAAGCCACTCCGTGAAAAAGAGCAAGGGAATATAGGTGTATACTCTAATATTAAAGGTTTCGCTTTTGAATATATGACAAATGGGCGAGCGCTTGTTTTAGGGGATCCTGGTCCATGGATTTGTGCTGGTATGACTGGTGGTGTTATTTATTTACGTCATGATTCAAGCTCGGGTTTAACAGAACACGCCTTAAAAAGAAGAATCGCAAAAGGGGCAAATGTTACATTACAACCAATTAGTAAAAACGGCGTGCAAGATGTGACTGAGTTATTGTTAGATTACATTCGTGTATTAAATGAACATGAGCAATACGAGGAAGTTGCTTTATTAACACCGTTACTCGATGATATGCAGCAACAGTTTTTTGAAATTATCCCGAAAAAAGAGCAGGCTGATCCATCTATCTCAACAGAGTGATATACCAACTTTTCATTTTCAAGAAAAAATTGACGAAGTACACTTCTCATAGTAATCTATAGTAACAATTTGAAACCTGCTGAAATTCAGCAGGTTTTTTCACTAAAAATTGATGTTTAAAAAGAATTAGGAAAAAGTATAAAATGAATCTTAATTTCTTATTAACGTCACTAAAATATCACTTGCTAACATATTGTAATGAATGTATAGTATCATGTTGTACATTCATTATGACAAGAGAAAGGATCTTATTAAGGGTATGAAACTTGGTGCTCGCATTTTAAAAACGGGTATTGCCATCACATTAGCTTTATTTGCTTGTATTTTACTTCAATTACCGAGTCCAGTATTCGCGGGAATCTCAGCTATATTCGCTGTTCAACCGTCTGTATACCGCTCGTATTTAACAGCTCTTGAGCAAATTCAAGCAAACGTCATTGGTGCCGTATTCGCTATCGTATTTGCTACTGCTTTTGGACATAATCCTTTTATTATTGGATTAACATGTATATTAGTAATTGCGCTTACGTTACAATTACGATTAGAAAACACAATATCAATTGCTTTAGTAACAGTTATCGCCATTATGGAGTATCAGGGCGACGATTTCTTTAGTTTTGCCTTACTTCGCTTTGCGACGATTATGATTGGAATTATTGCGGCTTCACTTGTAAATTTAGTGTTTATGCCGCCAAAATACGAAACAAAACTATATCATCGTATCGTTGATAATACAGAAGAAATTGTAAAATGGATTCGAATGAATAGCAGGCAAGCTTCTGATTTTACAACGCTAAAAACTGATATTGATCGTATGAAAGAAAAGATGATCAAACTAAACCATTACTATTTGCTGTATAAAGAAGAAAGAAGCTACACGAAAAAAGTAAAGTTCGCAAAAATTCGTAAGCTCGTTTTATTCAGACAAATGTTAGCGACGACAAGCCGTGCTTTAAGTACGTTAAAATCATTACATCGTACTGAAAATGAACTGCGCTATATGCCAGAAGAATTTCAGGAATCTATCCAAAACGAACTTGACTCATTAACCCATTACCATGAACAAGTTTTATTAAAATTTATTGGTAAAGCAAAAAAACAACAATCCGTTGAAATGCTTGATGAAGTTGAAACAGGTAAACAAGAATTAATTGATATCTTTATGGATTATCAAAACAAGGACGATGAGGAAGCGTATAAAACATGGCTACACCTCTTCCCTCTTATTTCTGCCATTATTAACTATAGTGAAGAAGTAGAGCATTTAGATTTACTTGTGGATAGCTTCTACACATACCATAAACCAGAAGCAGAACTCCAAATCGAAGATAAAAAAGAAGACGAATAAAGAAAACAGCTCCTTTTACGCTAAAGGAGCTGTTTCTGTTATATGTTGAAGTTGATATAAATTGTAATAAAACCCTCTTTTTTTCATTAACTCTTCATGAGAACCTGTTTCTTTAATTTCACCATCTTCAATGTAAATAATCGTATCCACATGTGTAATCGTCGCCAATCGATGTGCGATTACGATCGTCGTCCGATCAGCAGCTAGCGTCTGAAGCGCCTGCTGAATATACCGTTCATTTTCTAAATCTAAAGCGGAAGTCGCCTCATCTAATATAAGTAACGATGGATTCTTTAGAAACACTCTTGCAATCGCTACACGTTGCCTTTGCCCACCAGATAACTTCACACCGCGTTCCCCAACGACAGTATCATAGCCATCAGGTAAATCTATAATAAAATCATGGATTTGCGCAGCTTTAGCAGCTGCAATCACTTCTTCCTCTGTAGCTTTCGGGTTTCCATATAAAATATTTGCCCCGATTGTATCACTAAATAACAAATTATCTTGCAGTACAATTCCAATATGACTACGTAAATTTCTCATATCATACTTTCTAACATCTATCCCATCTACATAAACTGCACCTGAAGAAACATCATAGAAACGTGGGATTAAGCTAGCAAGAGATGACTTCCCTCCCCCACTTGCTCCTACAAGTGCTACCTTTTCTCCTGGCAACATAGTTAACGAAAGGTTATGTAATATCTCTTTTTCATCCGAATTGTAACGAAAAGATACATTATCAAATATCACTTCACCATTTAATTTTGTCGTTTGTACCGCACTTGGCACATTGACAATATCGTATTTTTCATCTAACAATTCAAACACTCGATCCATCGATGCGAAAGACTGTGTTAATGTCGTAGAGGAATTGACAAGGCGGCGAAGCGGACTATACAAACTATCCATATATCCAACAAAGGCAACCATAGTCCCTAATGTTAACTGCCCCTGAATTACTTCATATGCTGCAAAACCGATCACCAGTAACGGGCCTAAATCGGTTAACGTATTCACTGCTGAAAATGTCCTTGCAGTCCAACTCGTATGCGTTAATGCTTTCATCAAAAATGCATTATTTCTTTTTTCAAACTGCTTACCCTCATACTCTTCTAATGCAAAGCTACGTGTCACTTGCATCCCTTGAATACGTTCATGTAAATACCCTTGCATCGTTGCTAACGCTTGCGAACGCTCTTTCGTTAATTTTCGAAGACGCCCGAAAAAATATTTCACCGCCACTACATAAATAGGTAAAATTAATAACGCAACAAATGTTAATTTTATATTCATAGAAAACATAACAATAATAGCAATTGCAATTGTTGCAGTATCTAGCCAAACATTCATCAAACCAGTAATTACAAAATCCTTCGTTTGTTCTACATCATGGATTACACGTGAAATAAGCTCTCCTGTTTTTGTATTCGAATAATAGCGTAAACTCAACTTTTGTAAATGACCAAAAATATGTTTTCGTAAATCATATAGTATTGTATTTGCGATACGCTGCGCGAAATATTGACGATAATATTCAATTGGCGGTCTTACTACTGCAAAAATAAAAAAAGCAATCCCAACGGCTGTTACTAATTGGGATGTTTTATCTTGAAGTGACCCTCCCCCTTGAATTACATCATCGATAATATATTTTAATAACCACGGCATAATAAGCGGGATGCCGAATTTAACTAGACCAATCATAATCGTAATAGCAATAAGCCATCGATACGGTTTAACAAATTGCAAATATCTTTTTATACCTTGCACATAATCCCCCCTCTAATAGGACAAACCTGCCGGGAAATCCCCTGCAGGTTTGTTTTAATTTCTGTACATTAAATATCTTTCATACCACATATCTACGAAATCTGGCGCGAATGGCCCTTTTCTTTGATGAATCCATTGTGTTAATTGTGCTACATTTCGTTTTAAAATAGTATCAATAACAGGTGGATACTGCATAATTTGACTATGCTTTTCATACTCATCTTCATCTAAAAGCGTATATGTCATATCTGGATATACTTTAATATCTAAATCATAATCAATGTACTTTAATGCTTCAGAATCATATGCAAAAGGTGAGCCTAAATTACAATAATAATATACTCCCTCTTCCCTTAGCATCCCAATCACATTAAACCAATAGTTTGCATGAAAATAACAAATTGCTGGTTCACGAGTAATCCATGTTCGGCCATCTGATTCTGTCACTACTGTACGATCATTTGCTCCGATCACAAGGCTCTGTGTCCCTTTTAAAATTGTTGTCTCTTCCCACATTCTATGAATGGAGCCATTATGTTTATAACTATGTATTTGTACTTTTTCTCCTTCTTTGGGAAATCCCATATATGCTCCCTTCTTTCAACTGCAAATGCCCTTTGAGCTGCATTCACTTTTTTTCTATTATAACTTTTTTGTCGAAATTTTAAAACTAAAGCGACAAGACTCTATTTTTCACACTGAATACTATATCCCTAATCTTCTTAGGAGACGGGGCCTTCACTGAATGATTTACAAACGAGGAAATAGAAATAGAAAAAGCCCTTCCTTATTTCTATCTAAAGAAGGACCTTTCACCGGAAGGTAACAACATGCCTTACCCTAAATTCGAAATCATTTTTTCAGTCTCAAAAGATTGAATCACACTATTTGTTTGCTCTTCAAATTTCTCATGTAACAGTTTTAACGCTAATTCTGTTCTATATATTTCTTGGCGGATAAAATGTAATTCCTTTTTATCGCACGTATCCTTTTCGCTCATTTCAATTTGCTGATACTTCTCTAGATGAGCTTGTAACTTTAACAACTCGTCCATCGTTTCCAATTGCTCTCCTACCAACTTATCAAAGTCGTTCATTACTTACCCCCTTTTGGACTTATTTATCAGTTATTCTTCCTCATTACATATTTCTCATCTTTAACTTCCTTCTCCTTTGACTACATTTGTTGACTTATTAGAAGTTATGTCGTTCACTTTATTTTCATTACTATGACCCAGGCACAAAGAAAACACTTCTCCCGAATTAGAGAAGTGTTTTTCTTTCATTACTGATTTGAACTAGAAGATTGTGATTGTTTTGCAGCTGATTGTGCATTTTGTTTTTTCACAGCATGCACATCTGTTTCAGTTGCGAATTCTGTACCATAACTAGCGTTTGCACTTTGTGCACCAGAAGCTTGTGCTTTCTTTGCTTCTGATTGTGCATTTGCTTGTTTTACTGCTTGTACATTTGTTTCAGTCGCGAACTCTGTACCATAACTAGCATTTGTACTTTGAATGCTAGCACCAGAAGTTGCCTTGTTATAACCTTGTTGTTTTTTACTCATCTTTCTCACCTCCACAACCAATAATGTAACCAATTCACTTAGAAGTTATCCGTGATTTTCTTTTTTTAATCTCCGTATATATCTCTTATCACTCATTCAAACTATAGGAAATGGAGGTGGAAATATGTATATAGGACGCGATATGACTGAACTAACGATGGTTTCAAAAAATGAGTGGAAAGAAGATGAATTAGCTTATTTTCATCACTCATTACAACAGATTTTGCCGTATTTAAATGCAGAAGGTCAAAGTATCTATAAAGAAATTGTAGTAGAAATTGAATCAAGAGGTGGCTTACAACAAGGTGAAGCTAATTGGACTCATGGGACAAAAATTTCTTACGATTAAAAAAGTGTTCCCAATCTAGGGAACACTTTTTTAATTTATTGCATTGTAATTTTCTCAACGCAATTCTCATAAATCGTACGATGCGATTTCGAGAATGGTAACTGCTCAAATGCTTCTTTCGATACAAATTTCAATGTATCTGTTTCAACAATATCACCAGTTACTTTTCCGTAAAATACGAATATATCCCAAGTGCGATGTGTAAATGTATGTTGTACATTCATTGCGTATTCTTCAATAGAAATCGAGAGCTCAAATTTTTCTTTCATATAATCTGTAAGCTGCTCTTTCTGATTCCGAATCCCTTCCCCAAGTTCAGCATTTGGAAACTCCCACATGTTAGCTAATAACCCGGTACTTGGACGTTTATTAATGACGTAACGACCATCTTCTGTTTGAAGTACCCCTGCAACAATCGGTACCATTGTAGGAGCCTTCGCTTTACTTTTTACTGGTAACTCCTTTTGAACACCTTCAGCATATCCTCGGCAATGTTCACGTACAGGACAAAGTAAGCAAGATGGATTTTTTGGAATACAAATTAGTGCACCTAATTCCATCAAACCTTGATTAAAATAAGATGGATTTTCAGCCGAAATAATTTCACGTACAATCTCTTCAAACACTTTTCTAGTTTTCGGTTTTGCAATGTCATCCCATACTGATAAAATGCGAGATAATACACGCATAACATTTCCGTCAACTGCCGGCTCTGGTATACCATATGCGATACTTAAAATAGCACCTTTTGTATAGGGGCCAACTCCTTTTAATTTTTCAATTTTCTTTACATCACTTGGTACTATCCCGCCGTATACTTCTTTCACTTCTTTTACAGCCGCATGTAAATTTCGTGCTCTAGAATAATATCCTAAACCTTCCCATGCTTTTAACACTTCTTCATCACCAGCATTTGCCAAAGCTTCTAGAGTAGGAAACTTCCCCATAAAATTCGCGTAATATGGTTTTACAGCTTCTACCCTTGTTTGCTGCAACATAATTTCCGAAACCCAGACGCGGTATGGATCTTTATTTTTACGCCACGGTAAGTCGCGTTGCTCTTTTTCAAACCAACCAATTAAATCATTTTGAAACTGCTCTATGTTAAAATTATTTAATATTTCAAGTGTCAAACTTGATCCCCCTCATTTTTTTGCATATAAGTACTATTATAAAGATTTTAGGAAAAAATTTAAGTAAGATGACATAGGAAATAGAAGGCAAAGGACTTGAGGTATCGAATAAAAAGAGTTACATTAATAAAAAACGGAGGTGGATTTCTATGGACACAGCCACTCACCTTGTTATGGGCGTTACTCTAGGCAGTTTGGCAACGTTAGATCCAGCCATAGCACAAAGTGATATTGGGCCACAAGCAGTTATGCTTGCTACAATTGCCGGTTCCAATATTCCTGACATCGATACAGTTTTAAAATTGCGTAATAACGCTAAATATATAAGAAATCATCGCGGGATTACTCATTCCATTCCTGCAGTGATTCTTTGGTCATTCCTTATAAGTGGCATCTCTTTCGCCTTCTTTTCAGACGCTCCATATTTGCATCTACTACTTTGGTCATTTATTGCCGTCTTTCTTCATGTCTTTGTAGATATTTTCAACGCCTACGGTACCCAGGCATTACGGCCCTTCACAAAAAAATGGGTAGCGCTCGGCATCATTAATACATTTGATACCGTCATTTTCTTTATCCACCTACTCGCGATTGCTTGTATGCTTGTAGGTTCCCATAAAGGGTATACTGCCTTAGCAGCGTATATATTGATGATTATTTACTATATCGGACGGATTATGATGCATAGAAACATACGTAGCGTCGTATATAAACGTTTCAATCATGTGGAGAAAATAATCATTTCCCCTTCTTACAGATTTTATCATTACCATTTAGCAATCGTTACAACTGATTATTACTACGTTGCTAGATGGCATCGTGGTAACATCATGATATATGATAAGTTCGACCGGGTACCGTTCCCAGATAATGCTATTATGCGCGCAGCTAAACAAGATGAAAACATCTCAGCATTTCTATCTTTCTCCCCTGTGTATCGCTGGGACATTTTCGATTATGATCATTATTACGAAGTTCGCTTCATTGATTTGCGCTATCGCAGTAAAGATTATTATCCATTCGTTGCAATCGTTCAACTCGACCACAATTTAAATATTATTAGTTCCTATACAGGATGGATTTTTAGTGAAGAAAAACTTCGAAAAAAACTGGAATTACTTCCACATTAAAAAAAGCGACTTAAGTCGCTTTTTTTAATGTTTCAAATGATCTTCTTGATTGATTAAATGGCTATATTTCGGATTATTTGTACGCATTTCATGAAGGCGACCTCCATGATTATTAATCCATGTTCGTACCACTTGTTCAGTCATTTCATCACCTTGATAACGACCTGATTTAGCATAAGTTGTTTGAAAGTCTTCCCACAATAATTCAACCCACGCACGAGCTTGTGCGTAAGAAAGTTTGTCATTTTTGTCTAACAATTCTTTTGTTAATGTTTCGTGAATATCATTCATGTTCTATTCTCCTTTTACCTATTTATTCCCTTAATTTCTAAAGGATAGTTTCCTCTATTTTGCACATTCTATAAGTGATACTTCTTAAAGAGGTATCAACTGATGATGAGGAGGGCGTTCGCAATGGGTAAACAAGCCGAATTTTGGTCTGAGTCAAAAAACAACAGCAAAATCGATGGTCAGCCGAAAGCGAAATCACGCTTCGCTTCGAAACGACCTAACGGCACAATTAACACGCACCCACAAGAACGTATGCGTGCTGCAAATCAGCAGGAAGAATAGTTCAGGTACAACCTAAAAAATTAACTTCCTACACGAGGTGATAAAGATGAGCTACCGTGATCGCTTAGATAGTCGTTCTGAATTATTTAACCATACGTGGACTCGTCCGAAACATGCAAAGGCGCAAGTTAACGGACAGACGCAACAAACCCAGTCTCTCATTATACTGGCGAATGAATGTAAAAAACGCCAATTTTAGAATCTCCTATCTCCTGTAACGCCTACCAAAGATGAAAACCAGAGAGATATTCGCTCTCTGGTTTTCATTTTTCTTGCAATAAAGAAATCGGTATTCCAATCTCTTCATTATCATTTTGCTTATGTCCCCAAGCAAATACCCCGTTGAAATACGTAATTTCAAATAATATACCAGGTTCTTCTACTAATTCATATGTCTCACCAATATGGAATTTGTTTATATCAGTCATATAAGCACGAGCCATTGCCATCTTGCGCATTAATACATCGAACTCATTTACAATACCAAGCTGCTCTGCCTTTATTGCTTGCTCTTTCAAAACCCCAATTTCTTCCCTTAGCTCATGTGGTGTCATTTCACTGTAGCGCTTTGGCATATTCATCTTATTCCCCTCATCCCTCTTCACGTTTCATCTGCAAAAATATCTCTATCTCATCAATAGAGAACCCTTTGCGATATAACGCTTGTTTCATCTTATTTTCGAATGTCCATCCATCATACTTCTTATATTTCTCATAATATTTATTCCCATGATAGTGTAACGCTTCTTGTTGCTGTTCGTCATCTTTTTCGTCTTTCAATTCTTCCAAACAAATTTGAATCACATCTCTAGAATATCCTTTACGAACAAGCATTTCGTCTAACTTTAGCTTCATTTGTAAAAAGGAATGCTTTTGATAAGACCTTTTCTTCTTTTCTATAAGAAGTAAAGCATTCTCAATTTGCTTTTCCTTCGGATATTCTTGTAAACTATGTGTAATGATTAGATCCTGAACACCTTTATTTAATAACTCTCTTTTAATAACAGTCGGACCCTTTCGATTCACATTACTTTGCGTTCGCGTATATAAAACAGCGTACTCTTTATCATTAATATATCGATCATGTAATAATTTCGAAACGACTTCAGAGATGACGGCCTGTCCCACTTCTTTTTTTCGTAAATAGTCTTCTACTTCTTTTTTTGTTCTCATTTGATAGGATAGATAGGAAATTGCTTGTAAATATGCTTTTTGTACCTCTTCATTGTATAAAATATTCCCTAACGCTATTTCATCAATTTCTAATCCTTTTTGTAATCCATGTTTCATTAAGATTACTTGATCCACACTAAATCCGTATTCTTCACCTTGACCTTTATCAATATAAATATTAAATCGTTCTTTCGATCGTTTTTGCACTTCTATTTTTGTAATGACAGCCATACTCTCACCTCTCTATTATTTTAACATAGTCAAGGAACGTTTTTGCTTTTCAAGAATATATATAATGAGGAGGAAATAATTGTGAGAATCGCAATTTCTGGTGGTACCGGCTTTATCGGTAAATACCTTTCTACTTTTTTTATTCAAAAAGGATATAATGTTTACATTCTTACTCGAAACAAAACTACTGAAACTTCCCATCCTAACCTTCAGTATGTACAATGGACACCAGATTTACAAACCTTCCCCCTCTCTTCTATCGATGTAGTTATTAATCTAGCTGGAGAGTCTATTAATAGTAGATGGACAAAGAAACAAAAGGAATCCATTTTAAACAGTCGAATTCAAACAACAAAAGGACTCATTAAACAATTGCAAACACTTGGTACAAAGCCAAATACATTTATTAACGCAAGTGCTATTGGATACTATGGAACGTCTGAAACTGAGTCTTTTACAGAACAGCATGAGATTCCTGGAAATGACTTTTTAGCAAATACAGTATATTCATGGGAACAAGAAGCATCTAAAGCACGTTCTCTTGGAATGCGAACAATCTACGTAAGACTTGGAGTTGTATTAGGCGCAGACGGAGGAGCTCTTCCCAAAATGCTACTCCCCTATCAATTCTATATTGGAGGTACAATTGGATCTGGAAACCAATGGTTATCATGGATTCATATAGACGATGTCGTTCGCCTAATTGATTTCATCATACACAAAGAAGAAATTGATGGCCCTTTTAACATCACAGCTCCCCTACCTATAAGAATGAAGGAATTTGGAGAAACCATTGCAACTATAATGAAAAAACCTCATTGGTTACCTGTCCCTTCATTTATGATTCACACTTTATTAGGTGAGATGAGTATACTTGTACTCGAAGGACAACATGTATTACCTAGTAAAGCAATTGAACATGGGTATCAATACACATTTCCGGCAATAGACCATGCATTACAAAATATACTTTCGCATACAATGTAGTACTTCTAAAACACAGTTTTACAGGGTCCCCTTTCAAAACTTTCATTTTCTAGAATCCGGAGCATTATTACACAAATAACCTTTCAGTTACTTTCCCTTAAATTCCATTAACATTGTAAAGTAACAGAAATGAGGTACCTATGAAAATATTGCTCAAACAAGCCATTGTCTATCCTATTACATCCCAAAAATTTCAAGGGGATGTACTCGTTATAGGAGAAAGAATTGCCGAGGTCAAGCCTTCCATTCAACCTACTCAAGATATGACAGTTATAGACGCTCGTGCTCTTCATCTTTTACCTGGATTTATTGATGTCCATACTCATCTTGGTCTCTATGATGAAGGTACTGGTTGGGCTGGCAATGATGCAAATGAAACATCTGAAGTTTCAACACCACATATCCGTTCTTTGGACGGAATCCACCCTTTTGATATTGCATTTCAAGATGCTGTACAAAACGGAATCACAACTGTTCACGTTATGCCAGGAAGTCAAAACATTATCGGTGGTACGACTTGTGTAATAAAAACAGCTGGAACTTGTATTGATCATATGATTATTCAAGAACCTGCCGGCTTAAAGATTGCCTTCGGAGAAAATCCTAAAAAGGTCCATAGTAATGGAACAAAAGAATCCATAACACGTATGGGAATTATGGGATTACTTCGGGAATCATTCTATGAAGCACAGCACTACGGGCATGAAGCTGATTTTCGAATGCTTCCTATCTTAAAAGCATTACGCCGCGAAATACCCGTACGTATCCACGCTCACCGAGCAGATGATATTAGTTCTGCTCTACGCTTTGCAACAGAGTTCAATCTCGATTTACGTATTGAACATTGTACAGAAGGACACTTTATTGTTGAAGAACTTTCGAAACACAATTTGAAGGTTTCAGTTGGCCCCACTCTTACACGCCGTTCTAAAATCGAACTTAAAAACAAAACATGGGATACTTACCATATATTATCGAAAAATGGTGTGGAAGTTTCTATAACAACAGATCACCCTTATACACCAATTCAATATTTAAATATTTGTGCTGCTGTCGCAGTAAGAGAAGGATTAGACGAAAAAACTGCACTAGAAGGAATCACCATATTTCCAGCACGAAATTTACGTTTAGAGGATAGAATTGGAAGCATTGAGGTCGGAAAAGACGCTGATCTTGTGTTATGGACTCATCATCCTTTCCATTATTTAGCCAAGCCTGTACTAACCATGATTGATGGAAAAATAATTTACAAAAAAAATAAAAAAAACTAGTTTATTTTTTTGACTAGATAAAGTATTATACGATTATAAACTGAATGAAACCATAATCAATTTGTGTCGTGATTATCATTTTCAAATTGATGAATGGGGAAGGCAAATGGTGCGCCACCAGCGTTAGAAACTGGTTCTAGTGGGTTCGATTCCCACCCCGAAATTTTTTAAAGATTGATATAAAAATTTCGAGGGTGGGGTGTTTTTTCGTCATGCTACCCTCGTGTGAGGAGGAGTTAGTATGTTGAAAAAACGCGACTTACACGACAGCCACGTTCTATACGAGTTAATGGTGGACCCAGCTGTCTTCCCTTTTGTGCGTCAAAAGGCTTATTCTTATGAAGAGTATTTATTTTTAACGAAACAAACGATTGAAGCTGAAGAGCGTGGGGAATTAATTTCACGCACAATTTTAGATGAATGGGGTAACCCTATCGGAACAATTACTTTATTTGATGTGCAAGAAAAAGCCGGATTTCTCGGAACATGGCTTGGCAAACCCTATCATGGAAAAGGCTATAATAAATTGGCGAAAGATTCATTTTTTAGTGAACTTTTCTATGAATTAGATATTGAAACAATCTTTATGCGTATTCGTAAAATAAATATTCGTTCTATTAAAGCTGCCGAAAAACTACAATATGTAAATCTAGCAAACGAAACAAGAAAAGCCGTTTATGATGAAATTAACGCAAATGAAGAAGTATATAACTTATATGAAATCCCAAAAGATCAATATACACTTGCTACAATGCGAGATACAACGTTCCAAGATGCTCACCAATTAAAAGAAGCATAATCTAAATTTCCAGAAAAAATAGTTAATCATTAACATTTTACCATATACGTATATCACCCTATGTCTTTGGAAACGATAGATAGTGACTTTAGGACACGAGGTGATTTGTAATGGATAAAAAGAAACGTGACAAAACAAAAAACACATTATCTAGTACACAAGAAGTTCTTTACCAACGAGAATTTCGCAAAGCAGATCGCGCAGCGGGTTATCGCTCGAAAAGTATTTAAAGTGAGAATGAATAATTAGAAGTTTTCCCCCCTAATTATTCATTCTCATTACATATTTTTTCTACGTGATAGAATAGACAAAAAGGTTCCTTATTTATAAGGAACCTTTTTTGTGTGGATAACGTTATCCACACAATTTATAGAATTGTGAATAAATTCAACAAATCCTTCACAAGTTTATATGTTGTAACGCATAGTAAATGTTAGAATTGTGGATAGTTTTCTAAAAATTGTGGACAATGTGGATATAGTTGTTAATATTTCGACTTTACTGTTTAATGAAAGCGTAATCTTCATGTGGATAAGTTACTACTTTATCTTATAAAACAATAAAGAACCCTCTTTAAACATATAAAAGAGGGTTTCATATTAAGTAAATAATTGTGCAAGAGCAGGTGATTTAATAGGTATATGATTCGGTTCTACATGATTTTCTGTCAAAATTGTATCCACAATATGACCAGCTGGCTCCGGACGATAAATGCTTTTCATCGCTTCTTTCATTTGAAGAAGCTTCATATCATCTTGTAATAACGCCTCTGTCTTTGCAAAAACCTCACTATCATCACGAATGACAACTGCAGCTCCTTTTCTTTCAAAGTACATCGCATTTTCATTTTCTTGCCCTGGAACAGGCTTATATAAAATGACAGGTACTTGCAATGCTGCCGCTTCACTTAACGTAATACCGCCTGGCTTCGTAATCATACAAGAAGTAACACGGAATAATTCATCAATATTTTCAACATAACCAAATACTTTTAATGCATCAGGATTTTTTTCCTGTACTCCTAATAAATCCTGTTTTAACGCTTCATTCTTTCCACAAACGACAACTACTTGTAAATCAGGTAATGACATAAATGATTGGCATAGTTCTTTTACACTTCCTAATACCCCATGAGCACCTGCTACAATTAGTAAAATCTTTTTATTCTTACATAACTGATATTTATTATATATAATGTCTGGATTGATCTTCAGCTCAAAACTACTACGAATCGGAATTCCAGTTTCAACAATTTGCTCCGAGGGCACACCAATATCAACCATAATTTTTTTCACGTGATCCGTTGCTACAAAATAACGATCTACTTCCCGATGAATCCATATTTTGTGCACACAAAAATCCGTTAATACGTTATAAACAGGAATTGAAATACCTGTTTGCTTTTTTAACTCTGGTACAGCTATGATCGGAAAAGTATTAATAACAATATCCGGTTTCTCTGCTTGTAAAAGTAATTTCAAACGTTTTCTTCCAAAGTTCGCATACCAAGATGCTATTTTTTTATCATAAATTTTTTCTACGCCATAATAAAACAAGCGGTATAATTCTTTTCCTATTGTATAACTTTTTAAATATAAATATTTTGTAATATCGGTTATAACTGGATGTGATTCTCCGAACAAATCGCATACAATTACATCTTTAATTCCTTTTTGGCGAAATGTTTGTTCTAATGTTTTCGCTACTTGCACATGACCATTACCGTAATGTGCAGTTAATATTAAAACCTTGGGGTTTTTTATCAAACAAATCCACTCCTAGCTTATTGTTTCTCCATATTGCATATACGACAATAGGAAAAACATTTTCCTTAAAAATTACATAAACAGATTCTAATACTTCTCTTTCAGCTATGTACCTGTCGTGGATATGCAAAGCATATAAGATTGACCCCTTAATCCTATCTGTGCTCATATCTTTACATTATACTTTCCTATAAGAGCTTTCGCAATAACTTACAAATGTTCTCTATTCCATGATACTCACTCTTTTACTTCTTAATTCTTTTTACTATTTTGATTTCCCTTTACAATTATGTAAATTTCTCCACTTATTCCTTACAAAAATATGGATATTCTATTTTTAGTATACTCTTTTCTATATACATACTCTAGGTTTTATTGTAAAGAAAGCAAAAAGCCTAATCCAATATTTGGATTAGACTGCTTGTAAAATATGTCTTGCTTGCTCTACATTTTTTTCAGTAGGTGGTTCTACATTCGCGAGTGGATATTTATGCCCAAGTGCCTCCCATTTATATACACCAAGCTTATGATATGGTAGCACTTCAACCTTCTGAACATTAGACAGGCTTTGAATAAAGCTAGATAATTTTTGTAGATCCTCTTCATTATCCGTAACACCAGGAACTAATACGTGTCTTACCCAAATTGGTTTATTTTTATCCGATAAATAACGAGCAAATTGTAAAATATGTTCATTTGGTTTCCCTGTTAATTTACGGTGTTTCTTTGAATCAATATGTTTCAAATCCAATAAAACTAAATCTGTGTAATCCATTAAAATATCTAGCTTATTTTGGAATTCTGGTTCTTCAGAATAACAACCACCCGAAGAATCAATTGTTGTATGAATTCCAACTTCCTTACATTTCTTAAATAATTCAATTAAGAAATCTAGCTGTAATAATGGTTCACCACCACTAACTGTTATACCGCCTCCAGAAGCTTCAATAAAAGGAAGGTAACATGTCACATCCTGCATTACTTCTTCAACTGTTATTTCTTTTCCTTTACCGATCTCCCACGTATCAGCATTATGACAGTATTGACAACGTAATAAACACCCTTGTGTAAATATGACATAACGAATTCCTGGGCCATCAACAGTACCACAAGACTCTACAGAATGAATTCTTCCTTTTATCATGTTACTTCCTCCTTTATTGAAGCAGCCCCCCTCTGCTATTTATAAAAAGCAGAGGGACACTTTTTCACTTACATACTTTCATGCATTGTACGATTAATTACATCGATTTGTTGTTCACGAGTTAATTTAATAAAGTTTACAGCGTAACCAGATACGCGAATTGTTAATTGTGGATATTTCTCAGGATGTTCCATCGCATCCATTAATGTTTCACGATTAAATACGTTAATATTTAAGTGATGGCCTTCTTTTACTGCATAACCATCAAGCATTGATACTAAGTTACGTACTTGTACATCATCTTCTTTACCAAGTGCTTTTGGAATAATAGAGAATGTATTAGAAATACCATCTTGTGCATCTTCATATGGTAATTTAGCTACAGATAATAATGAAGCTAATGCACCTTTTGTATCACGACCATGCATTGGGTTCGCACCTGGTGCAAATGGTTCTCCAGTACGGCGACCATCTGGAGTGTTACCAGTTTTCTTACCGTATACAACGTTAGATGTGATTGTTAAGATCGACATTGTATGAACAGAATTTCTGTATGTTTTATGTTTACGAAGTTTATTCATAAATGTTTTTACAAGATTTACAGCGATTTCATCTACACGGTCATCATTGTTACCGTATTTAGGGAAATCTCCTTCGATTTCAAAGTCAACTGCAATACCGTTTTCATCACGAATTGGTTTTACTTTTGCGTGTTTAATTGCACTTAAAGAGTCTGCTACTACAGATAGACCCGCGATACCTGTTGCCATTGTACGAAGAACATTTGTATCATGAAGTGCCATTTCAATACGTTCGTAGCTATATTTATCATGCATGTAATGAATAACATTTAATGTGTTTAAATATAGACCTGCTAACCATTCCATTGTCATATCAAACTTACGCATAACTTCTTCATAATCTAATACTTCAGAAGTAATCGGTGCGTACTCAGGACCAACTTGTGCTTTAGATTTTTCATCTTTACCACCGTTAATCGCATATAGTAATGCTTTTGCTAAGTTTGCACGTGCGCCGAAGAACTGCATTTGTTTACCAATTCTCATTGCAGATACACAACAAGCAATTCCGTAGTCATCACCGTAGTCAGCACGCATAATGTCATCATTTTCATATTGAATTGCTGATGTTTTAATAGACATTTTCGCACAGTAGTTTTTAAAGTTCTGCGGTAATTGTTTAGACCAAAGAACTGTTAAGTTTGGTTCTGGAGCTGGTCCTAAATTATCTAATGTATGCAAGAAACGGAATGAGTTCTTTGTTACTAATGGACGACCATCTAATGCCATACCACCGATAGACTCAGTTACCCAAGTTGGGTCACCAGAGAATAATTCATTATAATCAGGTGTTCTTGCAAATTTCACAAGACGTAATTTCATAATGAAGTGATCCACAATTTCTTGTACTTCTTCTTCTGTTAAAGTACCATTTGCTAAATCTCTTTCAATATAAATATCTAAGAATGTAGAAGTACGTCCAAGACTCATTGCAGCTCCGTTTTGCTCTTTAATTGCTGCAAGATATGCGAAGTATAACCATTGGAATGCTTCTTGTGTGTTTGTTGCTGGCTTAGAAATATCAAAGCCATGAGAAGCAGCCATTTGTTTTAACTCTTGAAGTGCACGCATTTGCTCAGATAACTCTTCGCGTAAACGCATTGTATCTTCGCTCATTACACCGCCAGTTAAATTCAAATCAGCTTTTTTCGCTTCAATTAAATGATCAATACCATATAATGCTACGCGTCGGTAGTCACCGATAATACGTCCACGTCCGTATGCATCTGGAAGACCAGTAATTACACCTGATTTACGTGCATTTCTCATTTCTGGTGTATAAGCATCGAATACACCTTGGTTATGAGTTTTTCTCCAATCTCTAAAAATACGACTAAGCTCTTTATCCATTTCGTATCCATAAGATTCACAAGCTTGTTCCGCCATACGAATACCACCATATGGTTGTAAAGAACGTTTAAATGGTTTTTCAGTTTGGAAACCGACTACTTTTTCAATATCTTTATTTAAATATCCTGGTTCATGTGATGTAATAGAAGAAACAATTTTTGTATCCATATCAAGAACGCCACCGTTTTCACGTTCTTTCGTTGTTAAATCCATTACTTGATCCCAAAGTTGTTTCGTTGCTTCAGTTGCTCCCGCTAAGAAAGATTCGTCTCCTTCGAAAACGTTTACATTATTTAAAATGAAATCGCGAACATCAATCTCTGCTTTCCATTTTTCACCTTTAAAGTTTTCCCATGCGTTTTTAACATTTTCTAATACTTGAGTCATCCTAATCTCCTCCATTTTTGATTAGTACAGGACTAAGATTTTTTATATAACAGCTTACACACTTAGAATACTACTTTTTTGCTAAAGTGAACGAAATAGTTGTGACATGTTTGTGAAATATTGAGCAAACTACTATATGCACAGTGTTAACTTCACTTAAAAGTCTTTATAATTAACCCTTTCCTTAATTGTATTTTTTTGGTACCCTTATATACGAGTCCTATTTTGTAATATAAGAACAATACCCATTGTAGAGCTGTAATACTCTTATCTCCTAATCTGTTATAGTTTTTATAACAGAACAAAAAAGTGTACATATGTTGTACACTTTTTTTGTTACTACTCTAAAACATCTCTTTTTCTATTCCCATCATAGAATCCACCACGGCTACCTTCTAATACAATTAATTGCTCTAATCCTTCTATATGATCACCTATAATTCGCAAGACAGCTGGAGGATGACCTATTTTTGCAAAATGTTCACTGGGACGAATGCGGTTCATCTTATCGACCTCTACACGACTTACACACGCAATTTCGAATCCTGAAAGAATAGCTTTCACTTGCGCTACGCAAGGTGACAATAAAGACCTATACCCAATTGATTTCAAACACTTCTGGCTAAACGCATTAGGTACAGCGATAAGAGATCCTACTCCTAAATCTTTTCTATCACAAGCTAAATTTAATGCATATTTAAATGCAGTTACAAGATGAAGCGGTACTCTTAAATCTAAATAATGATTTAGATCATTTAATGCGACATCCATTCCATCTGCAATAGCTTTTGCAAATGGATATAGCTCACTAGCTGGAATAACAAAATCACCGTCTATAAATAATACAATTTCTCCTTTGGCGAAATAAGTCCCAAGTGAACGTCCCACATCGTTGCCAAGTGCTTCTTTATATACAATTGTTGTTGCTCCCTTGTCTTTTGCAATCGTTGCTGTTTTATCAGACGAACCATTTACAACAACGATAATTTCAAAAGGTTCAATTTTGCGAAGCTCTTCTATAACATTTCCAATTGTTTTCTCTTCATCTTGTACAGGAATAATGACTGATAATTGCTTTCCTTTATACAATTTAGATGTAATGCCCCATCCTTGATAAAGATCTTCGAAATCTAAAGTATGATAGACACTATCTCTTTTCCTATTTCCATCATAATATCCTCCGCGCTCATCACTACCTACTATTCGCTCCGCTACAGCTTCTATATGATCACCTATCATCCGTTTTTCAGATTGCGAAAGACCCGTGCCGTACGCAGCATGCTCGGTCGGCCGAAATTTATTTGGCGTAATAACGTCAATTGCACAATGCCGACTAATTCTCCATTCACTTTGAACGAGGCGTAAATGAGCCAAAATAGGATTAACAAAACATTCATATCCGATGCTTTGAACGACCTCTTTCGTCAGCGCATGAGGTGCATCTAATAAGGAATCAATTTTTAATTCTTCACGCTCTAACATTGCATTTAATATTTGGCGCCATACTGTCACGGCGTGCGGTTTTTGTTTCTTTAAAAATAATGCGTCCAAATTATTTAAAACGATGTCGGCCTGATCATGTAAAATCGGATTAAGGAATAATTGTAATTTTGAAGTTTGAATAGCAAAATCTCCATCTATAAATAGTAATACATCACCTATCGCATGTTTTGCGCCAATCGCGCGGCCAACATCGTTCCCTAGTAGCTCTATATACTTGATTACTTTACACCCTAAACGATCAGCAACCTCTTCTGTACCATCGTTACAACCGTTTGCTACTACAATAATCTCTATTGGATTTAATCCTTTTGCCGATTGGATAACATCTGAAATCGTTTCAGCTTCATTACATACAGGTATAATGACCGATAGTGACTTAGCCATTATTTTCTTCACGGAACCACTTAATAGTTTCTTTCAATCCTTCTTCCCATGTTACTTCTGCTTGAAACTGAACAAGTTCTCTTAATTTCGCAACATCTGGTCTTCTATTTGGAATTTCTTCAAAGCCATGTGGGTACACCTCTTCAAAAGGAACTTGAACAATCTTTGAAGAGGATTTCGTTAGCTTTTTAATTACTTCTGCCACTTCTTTTATACTCTTTTCATTGTCAGAACCTATGTTAATAATTTCACCATTTACCTTCTCATCCATCGCTCGAATCGTTGCCTCTACCGCATCACTTACATACGTAAAACAACGTGTCTGCTCTCCATCTCCATATACGAGAATGTCTTCTCCTTGCAAAGCCGCACTAATAAATCGTGGGATTACCCCTGCATACGGACCATCTTTCGCTCTTGGACCATAAATATTAAAATAACGAACAATCGTTACCGGTAAACCTTCTAATGCGTATCCTAAACATAATGTTTCTTCTAATGTTTTACACACTGCATAACTCCAGCGTATTTTAGAAGTTGCCCCGTATAATCGATCTCCCTCTTCAGAGAAGGGTGGCTTTGCCTTACCATATACTTCTGAAGTAGAAGCAAAGACCACTTTCTTCTTTTCTTTTAGCGCTGCTTGTAAAATGTTTCTCGTTCCATCAAAATTCGTTTCAATAAGCTCTATACTCTTTTCCATTGTCGTTTTCACGCCTAAAATTGCTGCTAAATGAAACACTACATCATGTTGGTTTACTAATTCATAAATAGAATTTTTATCTAAAACACTTATTGGAATAACTCGAATTTCTTTCATTAACTCATCATGATATTTATTTTTCCCTTTATAGAAGTTATCAACGATCGTAACCCCATACCCTCTTTTCACCAGCTCTTCAGCTAAATGTGAACCAATAAATCCTGCTCCACCTGTAATTAAACATTTCTTACTCATACACTCACCTTCTTTATAATTCCACGTGTATCTATTACTCGCTTCATACCTTTAAAAAGCTTCCAATCGATATTAGAGTGATCAGTTAAAATTAATATACAACCCGCTTGTTTAACGACATGTTCATCCAAAGAAACAGATTGGTACACCTTGCCTTCAAACTTTGCAGAAGAAATATATGGATCGTGATATTCGATTTCATATCCTTCTTTTAGTAACAATTCAATAATTGGTAAAGCCGGTGATTCTCTCAAATCATTTACATCTTTCTTATATGCAATTCCTACAATTAAAACTGATGCAGGTGATTGCACCATGCCTTTTACTTTCCGGACTATTTTCTCTGGCATTTCTTCATTAATCACATGTGCAGCCTCAATTAATTGACTAATTTCCCCATTCCTTTTTATTCTCCATTGGAAATATAAAGGATCTACTGGAATACAATGTCCTCCTATTCCTGGTCCTGGCCAATATGGAGTAAATCCAAACGGTTTTGTAGATGCGGCTTCAATCGCCTCATAAAAATCAATTCCTAAACTTTCACATAGTGTGTTTAACTCATTTACTAATGAAATATTGACTAGGCGCTGAATATTTTCAAATAACTTACACATTTCCGCTACTTTCGGAGAACTAACTGGAACAACGACATCAAATGTAGTGCTATACAACTCCTGAACTTTTTGTTTACACTTTTCTGTTTGTCCACTAATAACTTTTGGAATCGTTTGAACAGAATAGTGACTATTAGCCGGATCAATTCTCTCAGGGGAATATCCGATATAGAAATCTTCTCCTACCTTTTTACCTGTTTGAGAAATAATAGGAATGATAACTTCCTCGAGTGTACCTGGATATGTGGAGCTTTCAAAAATGAAGGTTTGTCCTTTTTGAAGGTTTTGTTGTATATAATGTGAGGCTGAAATGAGGGCACTTAAGTCTGGTTCTCTTTGTTCATTAATCGGAGTCGGGACAGTAACAATAACATAATCACTATTTTGAAAATCAGCAATGCCTTGATCCGGTGTGTTCACTATTAATTTTTTTTTCACCAATAAACTTTGTAACTCTTTAGAAGAAACATCCGGAATATAGCTTTCTCCTTTTATAATTGATTCTATTTTTCTAATATCTTTATCTAACCCAAGTACTGTATGCCCTCTCTCTGCAAAATGGACTGCTAAAGGAAGGCCAACATACCCTAAGCCAATAATAGCTACTTTACTACTATTCATTTGTATTCTCTTCTTCCCTTCTCAATTGTTGAATGATATCTCTCTCTCTATCTCCATCCGTAAAGCCACCGCGTTCGTCTGTACATTGTAATAAATACGCAATCGCCTCAATTTGATCACCGAAAATACGATCAAATGCTGAAATACGCCCATTTACAAATTCGTGTTGCTCTGGACGTACTCGATTTGTTTTTATAACATCTAATAACTCTACTGCTGTAATAGAGAATCCTTCTAAAATAGCTTTCACCTGAGCTAATGGAGGAATCACAAGAGAATCATAACCAATTTTCTCTATTACTTTTTTATGCATAGCGTGTGGTACTGCTGTTAATGAGTTATTCCATAAATCTGGTCGCTTCGCTATCAAATTCACAAAATATTTTCCCATGCTAATTGGATCTGCTGGATGAAACATATCTAATAAACACTGTAAATCATTTAATGCCACATCACTTCCATCTTCAATAGCACGCAAAAATAGAATTAAATTTGTTGCTGGAATAACAAAATCACTATCAACAAATAAACAAATATCTGCCGTAGCATACATGGCCCCTATCGCCCGTGCTACATTATGCCCAAGCACTTCATCCAACTCAACAACAATAACATTCTCTAGCTTTACTTGTTTAATGGTCTTTACGGCAGCTCCATTCACAACAACTATAATTTCATCTACACCTGCTTTTTTCACTTCTTGTATAACAGACCTTATAGTTGTTTTCTCTTCTGATACTGGGATAATGGCACTATATTTCGCTTTTTTCTTTTGTAATAAAACTGGTTTATACTTTCCTACAAACTCCCTATCTTTATTGCCCTCTGAAAAACCACCGCGATTACCGTATGTTTCGATTACGTATTGTAAAGCTCGCAAATGATCACCCATAATACGACTAGTCGCTTTCGGATAAGGAGAGCCAGGTGACGTGCCCGTATGGACAGGACGAACTTTATTTGTGTAAATGACATCAACTGAAGCCATATCAGAAATATCTACTCCTCTAGACATCGCCATCGCTTGAAATAGTGCTGGATCCGCTAAATTCCACCACCCTAGTTCTTCAATCACTTCACGACTTATCGCATGTGGTATCGCAATTAAAGATCCTACAACAAATTCTTTTTTGTTCAAATAACGGTTTAACATATATTTTCCAACCGTCGTATAATGCGGTCTCATCTTCAAATAAACGGACCATGTTAAATTATTTAAAACAATCTCATGTCCTTGCTGTATTCCTTTAATAAAATTGTATAATTCTTCACTTTTCATGACGATATCGCCATCTAAAAATAAAACAATTTCACCTTTTGCTTCTCTAGCACCAATTGCCCGTCCCACATCATTACCAAGAGAATATCTATAATAAATCACACGGCAATTAAGCTGTAACGCTATTTCTTTCGTACCATCTGTCGATCCATTATCTACTATGATAATTTCATATGGTTCCAACTTCCTTACTTCTACTAAAACTTTTGATAAAGTACTTGCTTCATTATGCACTGGAATAACAACTGACACTCTCATACTTGTATCACGCTTACCCTTCCAAGCGAACATAAGCAATAATCGGAATACGTACAACTACATCTTCTGGTGGTCCATAAGAAGGAGAAGTACGAACAATTACTGCCCCATCCGTCACAGATAAAAGAACGCCTGCAATGATTTCTACAGCTGTCACAACTTGCACTAGTTCACCAACATGGTTACGTAATTCATCAGTAAATAACATATATAACTCTCCTTTCTTACACTTCTTTAATTGATATAATACTTGTAAATGGTAATAAAACTTCTGTTCCTATTCCTTCTTGCAGTGTTAAGAAATCATCACCAACTGCTACAATCACACCCGTTAACTGTCCAACTGTCACAGTAATCTCTACGTTTTTACCCAAATACTGCTCTGCAATTTCTTTAAAAGGTGATGTATTACATTCTTTTAAAATGTTACAAATAATAGATTGAAATCTACTTGATTCAATAACTTCTTCCGTAGCTTGCTTAGAGTTTCTTTGAATAAATCTCGCGAAGTTTTGTGAAAATAAAAGTCTCTCCACAGCAGGCAATAACTTATTATCTAAAAAATAATCTAATTGTCTATTAAACAATCTCGATAGCTTTTTCCAATACTTACCGAACAAACACATACACTTCTCCTCCTATTATTTTTAAAGTATAAAAACACATCCATACATCTTAATGTATACAGAGCAGGCTTTTTTTGTGATAGGTAAGGCATACATTTTTCAAAGAAACCATCTTTTCTAGTCACACAAAAAAGATAGATGGTATCCCATCTATCTTTATGTATATTTTAATTTTTAATTGTAACAATGGCAGCTGCACTATAATAAACCGCTCGTGGCAATTCTGCCTGTTCACTTATAGAAGCTGTAACAAGTGAACCACCACTTGCCGAGAAATACTTAACAGCTTCTAAAGGAATACCATCTTCTTTTACATCAATATGCGTTCCATCTCGCCAATCTATTTTCTGCATTGTTGCTGAGAAATCGCCAGCCACTTTACCAATTTCTTCACCATCCATCCCTAAAAAGGTCCATTCCCACTTTGTTAAACTTAGTACTTGTTTCAACTCTCCAATTTTCTTTCCATCTATATTAGAAAAAGTATAGAAGTTTCGTACTCCCATCTCCTTTTGAACACGCAACAATCTTTCTCCCGAATGATTATATAAATAAAATTGTTGCTTATGTAGTCCCTTTAAAAGAAAAGAAAGTACAACTTGCCATACACGTTGAATAACAAAATCATACTCTTCTTTTAAAAAACCTAATGCACTGCCATCTAATCCAAAGTACGTTATTACTTGAAATATCCCTACCTCTTTACGAACAACAAATTTTTGTTGTTCAAATAATTCAGAATTCTCTATATTATAAATTTCCTTTTTAAGTATTTTTGATCTTCGTTTTTCCATAAAGCTATATATGAATAATCCAAATGCCGGTATTACAACACTTATTAATTTCAAATTTTCTTTCTCCGAAGTGAATAGCGTCCCTTTTTTATATTCCATCACTAATACAATTGTGACAATAACCCATACAATAATAGATACAAAAAAAATGCGTTTTGCATTACGTGCGTGATGCCTATCTATACTCATACTCCTCCCCCTTTTCCATTTATCCCGCTATTCGCCGGGCAGTAAGACCCCCACTTCAAAATTCAGCGCAAGCAAAGAAGTTAGGTGGGGGATCGACTGCCCGTAAAAGCCCGATTGGTGAGGGCTAATAATCAGTGAGGGATGAAGAATCCCCCACTGATTAAAGTTTCACTTTATTTCATTATCCCATTGCCCCTACACTTCCTCAATAAAAAAAGACTATCCAATAGGATAGCCTCTTACACTTCAATATTTCGCAACATCGTATAAATGTCGTTATTCACTTTACCAAACGATTTAATATTATTTTGAATATTAGATAATAAAACGACATACACACTTCCGTTTTTGCTAAATCCATTTAAACAATTCCATCCTGGCATTACACCGTGATTCGAATAACTTCCCGGGTCTACATACCAACCAAATCCGTAATCCTTTTTCACAGCCGTAAACATTTGATTATAACTCTCTTTTGAAATCAGCTTTCCAGAGAAGAGTGCTTCATTAAATAAATATAAATCATGTGCACTTGTATATATATCACCACAACCATATAGTTGTGACATACTTGGAATATTAGGTGTTGTCATATTGTTATTTACTATTTTATAACCTGTTGATGGGAACCTTGTTTGCTCTAACGCTTTACCGAAACCAGAATGTTTCATACCCGCAGTAGCAAAAATATGTTGTTTAATATAGTCTTCTAACGGTTGTCCACTTACCTTCTCAGCGATATAGGCGAGTATCGAATAGTTCGAATCGGAATATTTCCATTTCTCTCCTGGGCTCCCAACACGCTTTTGCTTTCCTATTCGTTTTATCAGTTCTTCATGAGAAATATCCTCTGTTCCTTGCTCATACTCTGGAATTCCTGATGTATGTGTTAGTAAATGCTTTAACTGAATCCCATTACCTTGAGGGAAATCTGGAATATACTTTGCAACCGTATCCTCTACATTTAATTTATTTTGATCCTTTAATTGCATAATAGCAGTCGCTACAAATGCCTTTGAAATAGAACCAATATAAAAAGTTGTCTCTGAATTATTCGGTACTTGTTTCTCTTTGTTCGCCATACCGTATCCTTTATTCAAAAGAACTTTTCCGTTCTTCACAATAACAGCTGTCCCGCTAAATCCTGCGTTTTGTAAATATTGATCTAATTGAGCGTTTTCATTAATTTCTTGAGGTGGTCCCTCAGCAGGCTTTTCCACAGCTTGTGCTTGCTTCACTTGTTCTTCTTGTTCTTCCTGCTCTTTTTGTTTTTGTGCTTCTTGTTTCTTTTTTTCTTCTTCTTTCTTTTTCAGCTCTTCTTGTTTCTTCATTTCTGCCGCTGCTTTTAAAGTTTCTTCTTTCTTATTATGCGCAACAATTTTTGTATACATGAAATATACAAGTGAAAATAGTAAGACGAGAATGATTGTTCTTTTTATGTATACAATCGGCCGACGTGCTTTCCCATTCGCATTATTTTTTTCCTGATCCATGATTGCTTTTTTCCCCTTACTCACCAATAATTTACTTCCTCTACTAAAGATTTATTTTAGCAGATTATGGATACTCTATTCTATATCATCCCTACTTTATCACGCACTGCACATATTACCAACCTATATGTATAAAAAAGAAAAAGAAAATTTACAAAAGTAAGATTCCCGTTAAATCGTTAACATAAAAAAGAGGATATCCTCTAAAAAAATTGATGTTATCAATCTTTTGGGATATCCTCTTATCTCATTATTTATACGTGTTTTTTCATATCATCGGCAACAGATTCAACATTTGTACCTACGATAACTTGGACACTCGTGTTACTTAATTTCATAACACCTTTTGCACCAGCACGTTTTAATGCTGCTTCGTTTACTTGACCAGCATCTTTCACTTGTAAGCGTAGACGTGTTGCACAGTTATCAATAACTGTTAAGTTTTCTTTTCCACCTAAAGCTGCTACGTAAGTTTCACCAATTGAACCTGCAACAGGTGCGTCACCCTCTTCAGCTAGCTCGTCGTCATCTTCGCGACCAGGAGTTTTTAGATCGAACTTCTTAATTAAGAAGTAAAATACAACGAAATAAATTACTGCGTAAATTAAACCGACTCCCGCGAGTAATACTGGTTTTGTTGCAATACCGAAGTTTAAGAAGTAATCGATTGCACCGGCACTAAATGTGAAACCATCGTGAATGCCAAGAGTTGTTGTAATAAATAGAGACAGACCTGTTAATACAGCATGAATACCATATAATACTGGTGATAAGAACATGAATGAGAATTCAATTGGTTCTGTAATACCAGTTAAGAATGAAGTTAATGCTAGACCACCTAACATACCTGTAACCATTTTACGTTTTTCTGGTTTAGCAGCCGCAATCATTGCGAAACATGCTGCTGGTAAACCGAACATCATAACTGGGAAGAAACCAGTCATAAACATACCCGCTGTTTTATCTCCTGCAAGGAAGCGAGCAATATCACCATTTACAACATTACCTGCTGCATTTGTAAAGTCACCAAGTACGAACCAGAAGTATGTGTTCATTACGTGGTGTAAACCGATTGGAATTAATAGACGGTTTAATAAACCAAATAGACCTGAACCAACTGCCCCTAAATTAACAATTCCATGAGCTAATGCATCGATAGCATTTTGAATTGCTGGCCAAATTTGTGCGAATAGAATTCCTAATAGTAACATCACAACCGATGTAACAATCGGAACGAAACGTTTTCCAGCAAAGAACCCTAACCATTCTGGAAGTTTAATCTTATGGAATTTATTATAAAGAAGTCCTGCTATAACACCGACAATAATACCACCTAAAACTTTCATATCCACTTTAGTCGATAATTCGGCTGCCTTAGATACCTGTGTCATTGTATCTGCAAGCTTAGATGGGTCTACATTAGCGCTATTACCTATTAAATCTTGAACTTTGCCTAATTTATCTTGTAATTCTACAGTAGAATATCCCTTACTAAGTGCATCAATACTGTTTTTCATAACTAGATAACCAATTGCACCTGCAAGACCTGCTGCACCACTACCATCAACAGACAAACCGATTGCAATACCAATTGCAAAAATAAGTGCTAAATTATCAAAAACTGCTGCACCGGCCTGTGCCATAACAGGAATATCAAATACATCTGGTTGTCCTAGACGAAGCAATAATCCTGCTGCTGGTAGCACTGCGATTGGAAGCATTAACGCTTTACCAATACGTTGTAGAAACTGCAACATTTTAATTCCCCCTAATTCAATTTATGAAATCGTTATCATTATAAGTACGCCTTAGAAAACGCTTTCTATTTACATAACCATAATAACATATAGTTGTATAGATGTGTAGTTTTTATTTTTGAATTTTTTATGGATAAATCTCCTATTTCCAAACTGTTATATAAAAGGAAAATTCTCCTTTTTTAATATAGAATACTCGAAACGAAATACCTACTATAGAACATGTAACTTTCGTTTTATCATTCCACCTTTTCATGTTATTATTTATTTCCGAGCATATCGGGAAAAGTAAACGTAGTTAATTCGAAATAGGAGCGTTGGTACTATGCAGTGCATTGAAACAAACAACTTACAACAGTTGTTAGAACAAGTAAAACCATATACGAAAAAAGGAAAGCTTGCTACTTATATCCCCGAACTAGGAAATGCAAATCCAGACGATTTAGGGATTGCCATTTTCCATAAAGAAACAGAATATATCCATGCTGGCAACTCACAAACACTATTTACTCTTCAAAGTATTTCAAAAGTAATTACACTTGCACTTGCCCTTTTAGATCGTGGTGAAGAATATGTATTTTCTAAAGTTGGAATGGAACCAACTGGTGATCCATTCAACTCTATTATTAAGTTAGAAACAACAAGTCCATCCAAACCACTTAATCCAATGATTAATGCGGGAGCACTAGCTATTACGAGCATGTTAACAGGAAAAGATAATGAAAAAAAAATGGAGCGCATCCTTCATTTTGTACGTGAAATAACAGATAATCCTACCATTAATTATTCTTCTAAAGTTGCCAATTCAGAATTAGAGACAGCTTACTTAAACCGTTCACTTTGTTACTACATGAAACAAAACGGAATTATCGATTGTGACATCGAAGAACTTATGGATTTATACACTCGACAATGTGCAGTTGAAGTAAACTGTATCGATTTAGCACGTATCGGCTTAATTTTTGCGATGGATGGATATGATCCATATAAGAAAAAACAAATTATCCCTAAACATATTACAAAAATCTGTAAAACATTTATGGTTACATGTGGTATGTATAACGAGTCTGGTGAATTTGCGATCCGCGTTGGTATCCCCGCAAAAAGCGGCGTAGCTGGTGGCATTTTCGGCTGCGTAAAAGGAGAAATGGGAATTGGCATTTTCGGACCGGCTTTAGATGCAAACGGAAATAGTATCGCTGGTTTTAAAATTCTTGAACTTCTTTCTGCTCAAGAAGGTTGGAGCATTTTTTAATTCAGAGTTATCCTGCTATACTAGCAGGATTTTTTTCATTTCATAAAAACCTCAACTTTATCCGCTATCCATCCCCTTACAAAACAGTACTAAAAGTTTCTCTATATCATGCATATTTGCTCCCCCCTCCTGAATAATATAGTACAACCTAGCGCTATATGTGGAGGTGTGAAAGATGAAACTAATATTTCAAATGGAAAAACAGCCTGTTCTTGAAAAAACGATTCTTCTTTTTATATTGAGTATTGTAGAAAGCTTGAAGTTAAAAGTGGTTTCACTCGATGAAGCTCACCGATACATATTCAATTTAGAAGTACTTGAACTACTAATGGATCGGAACATCGATGATCAAGTACTTGAACTTATTCATTTCGGAATGGGACTTGAAGACATTCATCATGTGCTTCCAGAAGAACTTGAACATACTATCGAAGAATTAAAGTGGCTTTGCATTCAAGTGTTAAGTGAATACAGTATGCATGAAGAATCGGAACAACTAATTGAAGATATACGTTGAAAAAGCACCTATGTAGGTGCTTTTAATGTTTTTTTAAACTATTTTTATACGCCTCAATATTTACTGGTAGCTCTTCCTCTTCTAAAGTATGTTCATTTACATCTTTATGAATAAACGCACCTTTAGGCGGTTGATGGTCATGCCCTTTTTTCTTATGATCAAATGCTTTTCCGCGTCCCATACGGATCATCCTTTCTTTAAAAGAAATCCGTATTAGTATGGAGAAAAGTACGTCGATATATGCAATCCTTTGCCATATTTCCAAGGAAATACTCGAACATTGTTTTCTGTTCTCCTCACAATAACTGATCTATCCCAATAAGAATTAATAGCACGCCCGCAATAACAGTAGCCCATTTCCCTAAGTATTCTGCTAAAAATCGTTTTCCTACATAAGCAAAACCACTAATACAAATAAAACTAAACACCCCAGAAATAGTTGCTGTAAGCCACAGATTCAAGTTTGTTACCCCAGCGTCAAATCCACCTGCAATATTATTAATAGACAACGCAACCCCTAAAACAATTGCTTCTGAAAAACTAATTGTTTTAGAACCATCAAAATCTGCTTTTTCTGGATCACGTAAAATGCCCATAAGTACATTACCATCTTTAGAACCTACAGTATTTCTTTGCCCCAAGAAAGGCTGGCACAAAATAAACACACCGATTATACCTAAAACGATTGCTCCAATTAGGTTTGCAGTAAACTCTGAAATAAATAACGCTATCCAGTTCCCAAAAAAGCCAGCTAATAAAGTAAATAAAAAACCAAAAAATGCGATGATAAAATTGTTAAGCCACGAAATTCGAATTTTACGAATGCCATATGCAATCCCAACACCTGCATTATCTAAATTAGAAGCAATACCGATTAAAAAAATTGAAAATAGACCTGCCGTACTCATAAACAGCCACCCCTTTTTCTCACTTTTCAATGCATATTATGAAAATGTTGAGCAACTGTGCCTGTCTGTTTCATATACATGTAAGAAATGCTCAACATTTTTTCAACAATAAAAAAGGAGTGCCTTCACTATGCCTAAAGAAAACCCAAATGAGCGGCTTAGTACATTAATAAAAAAACTTTTAAAAGAACGTGCCTTATCCATGCGTCAATTAGGAATGCATACAAATATTGATCCCGCAACAATCTCAAGAATTATGAATGGTAAACAACCGCCAAAACAAAAACATCTACAAAAATTTGCAGAATGTTTGCAAGTTCCACCCCAATTGTTATTTGATGAAATGTATCCTGATTCTCCTCACATTAATAAAGAAAAGACGGATATGTACACATCTCTTGATACAATTCAGCAAACACTGCAATCCTCTAACTTATTCGATTTTGACTATACAACAACTCGCGTAAAACAAGAACTTGAAAACTATGAACGCTATGCTCAGACAACAGAAGGTGAAAAACGTATTCATGAAAGTTTCGCGAGTAAATTAGAACAAATTGATAGCGCTGGTCCTTTTATTGAACAATTAACCGATATGTATCAACAATTTTGCAATGAAACTATCTCAAAAGAAGAGCGTGCAGTTCTTGGAGGCGCATTACTGTATTTCATTTTATCGACAGATATTATTCCCGACTATCTCTTTCCAATTGGCTATTTAGATGATGCAATTGCTGTTGAATTAGCGAAAGAAAAATTAATCGAACTAAAACGAAAAACATAGAAAAATAAAGAACTATTTCAGTTGTTTCTGTTCAACTCTGAAATAGTTCACTAAAAAATCGTACAAGTATACATACCTGTACGATTTCAACACACTAATCTATTTTTTCGTGTGACACCATTTATATATAAATGCTGTTATTACTTTTGTAAATTCAATTAACTGTTCTACTTCAACTTTCTCATTTATTGAATGAGCTTCTTCTAATGTACCTGGTCCGTAAATAACAGCTGGAATATGAAATTCACTAAACCAACCACCATCCGTTACCGTTGCAGACATATCTAAAATTGCATTTTTAGATAGAATTGATTCGTGTACTGAGCTAAGAGTTTTTACTGCTTCATGTTCACTATCTACTTCTAAAGAAGGGAAAATTTCGCCACGATCCACAATCATTGATTCTCCGCCCCACTTAAATTGTGGTGGATTTTCACTTAACCATGGATCGGCAGCCGCTACTTTCTCAATATACTCTTCAATTTCTTTTATTATTTGTTCATGTGTTTCATTCGGATAGAAGTGCACCGTTATCCATAACCGGCACTCATCCGCAATAAATGCTGCATGCCGTCCGCCTTCAATAACAGCTGGGTTAATTGTTGTTGTTCCAGATGGATAACCTTCATATGTTTTCATAACTGCCCAATGACGCTCTAATTCTTGTAAACTTTGCACAATTTTCATCATTTTTTCAATCGCACTCGCTCCGAATAAACGTCCTCCAGCATGAATCATTTGCCTGCGTGTTGCATCATGAAACGTCTGGGGGCTTTTCACAGTAATCCATCCAGTAATTACGCCGCCCTGTCCTTGCATATGTAAATCACTTGTATCCACTACGACTGCAAAATCAGCATCATAACCTCTTTTGCAGCATTGAAGTGCACCTGCTTCTCCAACTTCTTCCCCAATTACTGATTGAAAGATTAAATCTCCAGGTAATTCAATTCCAGCTTCTTGTAACAGTTGAATAGCAAATAGTGCTCCAGCCAGTCCTCCTTTCATATCCGCCGCACCACGTCCAACTAACCAACCATCTTTTATAAATGGCTCAAACGGATTGGTTTCCCACGCTTCATCTACCGATACTTCTGCTACATCCACATGTCCATTAATAATAAGACTTTTATGTGTGTCACTTTCTAGCCCTTTTCTCACCCCAACAACGTTCGGGTCATTCGGATATACATCCCATTTATCAACACTAAAATTTCGTTTTTTTAGAAAATCTGCAACAAATTCTTGCGCCTCATTTGTGTTTCTCGCCGGCGGTGCTGGTGTTTCAAAACGAATTAAAATCTTTGTAAGCTCTAGTAACTCATCTTTTCGTAAATCAATCTGTTCTAATAGCTGTGAAACTTCTTGATTCATCGCTAGTTCCCCTTTGCATACATAGTATGTTTCCAGCTTTATTGTCACAAAAAAAGAGACTGTTTACAATTTTACAGTCTCTTTTTTTAGCATAAGTTTCTAATATATTTACAAACTTTCTGCCTCTGTTGTATTTGTTTTTTCAATATGTTCTACCTTACGTGCCTTATTTCTTGTCGCACGGTAAAACAGTAAACAAACAATCATAAATGGAATACCACAATATAATGCCATTCTTTGTTCTGGAATAAAAGCCATACCAACAATTACTGTTACATTTAATACTAACGCAAGCAGTGGTACGAATGGATACAGCGGTGTTTTAAATTTCAAGTCCTTCACATCCCCGCCCTGCTTAATGTATGACCTTCTAGCCAACAAGTTAGATAGAGCAATAGATGCCCAAACTAATATCGCCCCGAACCCGGCAATAGAAAGTAGCCATAAATAAACTGTATCTTCCGCATAAATACCTGATAGTAATGAAAGGCAACCTACAATTGTACTTACAATCAATGCATAAATAGGAACACCATTTTTAGATAACTTACCGAAAATTGGACTAATCATTCCTTGATTAGACATAGACCATAGCATACGAGAAGTTGCATATAATCCTGAATTCGCAACGGATAGAACCGCTGTAATAATAACGAAATTTATAATATCGGCTGCATAAGGAATACCAATTTTATCAAATACAACTACGAATGGACTTTCTATCACTCCCGCTTGCTGCCAAGGGAATAAGCCTGCAAGAATGAAAATAGATAATACAAAGAACACAAGTATACGCCAAACTGTATTATTAATTGCCTTCGGAATCGTTTTCTCTGGATTTTCACTCTCTCCAGCTGCAATACCAACTAGTTCCGTTCCTTGGAAGGAAAAATTAACTGCAATCATCGTAATTAAAATGGCTGATAATCCATTTGGAAACAACCCACCATAATCAGTAAAGCTAGAGAACATCGGTGCTGGTTCATTTCCTTTCATATCTAGAAAACCAAACATTGCTGCCCCGCCTAAAATAATAAATGCAATGATTGTAATTACTTTAATACTTGCAAACCAAAATTCAACTTCTGCAAAACTTCTTGAAGATAACGCATTGATAGCAAAGAGAAGCACCGCAAACGCTACACACCAAATCCATGACGGTACATCAGGAAACCATCGTTTCATTAAAATACTAACTGCAATCAGTTCAATACCTATCGTAGCAGACCAGTTTAGCCATGACATCCAGCCGACTACATAACCCGCTGCAGGGGAAATGTGCTTTGTAGCATACGTTTGATAAGATCCTGCGTCAGGCATCGCAACAGCTAACTCTCCAAGACAGAGCATCGTTAAATACATAACAAATCCTCCAACAAGATACGCTACAATCGCTCCTCCAGGCCCAGCTTCATGAATTGTATACCCAGATCCTAAAAAAAGACCGGTACCAATAACTCCTCCAAGTGCAATCATAAAGATGTGCCTGCTTTTCAATTCCCTTTTTAACCCTTGGTTTTGATCCATCATATAAATCCCCCCTTTTCACTTTGGAAACCCATTTCATGTAAGCGTTTTTAAAAATGTTCATAATAAGAATAATTATTGAAAAGAGCAAAATACATAGTATCAATCACTACCTGTTATTAAAAGATCATCCCTCACTGTTATTAATAACTTTTTATCAGCGATAGCTTGTCCTTCTACTACTTCTAATGATTCGATATATCCACTGATTCCTACTTTAATTTCTACTTTCTGTTTATCTATTGTTTCAATTAACGCTAATTTCTCCCACTCGTATACGTAAGAACTTTCCGTAACAAATAACTTCTCTACTTTCCCGTAACAAGGACTATACACGCCTTCTATAACCATCTTCACTTTATAAACTCCTCCTTCTTATTAATCGGTACTGAAACGTTGCATATCCCTCCTTTAGAGATTTCAACTATTATTTATGCAAAATGCGTACCAATCTCCAATTCCTATTTAAAATGAAGGTTTCTCAAAAAAAAATCTTCATAACCGCAAAATTTTTCTATCATTTGAGAAGTTTTAAAGGGAAAATAGCAAAAAAATTTTGCGATTTTATAAGAATTTTAATAAAATTATAAAAAGTCAGTCTTCATAGGGTGAAATGAGGAGAAGATAATCTATGCGTACAGAAGAAATTAATTTTAAACAGATCATTGAAATGAATATGCTATATGAAACTTTACTCAATGAGCTCGATATCGGGATTCATATTATTAATGAGGAAAGTAAAACGATTATCTATAACCGCAAAATGATGGAAATTGAATCAATGGAACGCTCAGATGTGCTATATAAAAGTCCTTTAGAAGTATTCGCATTTGAAGAAAATAAAAATAGTACTCTAATAGAGGCATTAAAATTAGGAAAAACAAACAAAAATATAAAACAAACGTATTTTAACAATAAAGGGCAAGAAATTACAACAATTAACAATACTTTCCCTATAATAGAAAACGGAAAAATTAAAGGCGCTATTGAAATTTCAACAGAGATTAGCCATTTCAAACAAACAATGAAAACGAACCTTTCTCGAAAACAAAATAATAAGTTTACCTTTGATCACATAATCGGTGATTCTAATGCTATTCAATCTGTCATTACAGAAGCAAAGAGAGTAATTCGTACATCCTCATCCATACTTCTCGTAGGAGAAACAGGGACCGGTAAAGAACTATTTGCACAAAGTATCCATAATGAAAGTCAACGTTCAACAAAACCATTTATTTCACAAAACTGTGCCGCTATACCTGATACACTCATGGAAAGCTTATTATTTGGTACGAACCGAGGTGCATTTACAGGAGCTATCGATAAAGCTGGTTTATTTGAAGAAGCAAATGGAGGAACTTTGTTATTAGATGAGATCAACTCATTAAGTCCAGCACTTCAAGCGAAGTTACTACGAGCTATACAAGAAAAAACAATACGAAGAATCGGAGGCACACAAGAAAAAGAAATTGATGTTCGTATTATAGCAACTATTAATGAAGATCCTCTTGAAGCTATTACACATAATCGATTACGGGAAGACTTATATTACCGATTAAGCGTCGTTACTTTATGTCTCCCGCCTTTACGTGAACGAAAAGAAGATATTCCTGATCTTGTGCAGCACTTTATCGAAAAGTACAACATTCAATTTGGACTTGGCGTAACGGATCTAGATGTACATGTAAGAGAATTCTTGTATGCATATGATTGGCCTGGAAACGTACGAGAATTGGAACATATCATTGAAGGTTCGATGAATTTAGTTGAAGATGAAAATATCATTACAGCGTTTCATCTTCCCGCTCGCTTTCGTGAACAAATAAAAAAAGAATTCAATATGCAACCTTCCCTAACTAATAACGAGGATGATGCACCTAAAACGTTAAAGCACACAATAGAGACAATGGAGAAGAACTACATCAATCAAATTCTGACAGAGTATCACGGTAATATCTCACAGGCTGCAAAGTTTTTAGGATTAAGTAGGCAAAACTTACAATATCGAATTAAAAAATTGCATTTACACATATGAAATGAAACTTTAATCAAATGTAGGATGAATCCGCTTCCAAGCGCAAATGAAAATTGGGAAAATATGCTGCAATAAACATATAACATACTAGAAAGGAACGATATATATGAGTAATGATAACAAATTAAAGTTATTACAATACTTAGCCTTCTTCCCTACCCTTGTATGTATGATGTTACTAGTTGATATGAATGCTTATCCTTATGCAAAACTATTAGCAACAATTAGCGGCTCCTTTGCAGCTATTATGCTTGCTGCTTTTTGGAATTTGAAGATACGTATGAAGAAAGAAAAATCTTCTTAATGCCAAAACAATAAAAAAATCGAGCTTACAAAGCTCGATTTTTTTATTGTTTATTAAAATTCAACATTCTCCAAATACAAACCACTCGCCTCAGCAAGACAATTAATTTGATTACGTTGTTTTTCCTCTAAAATATTTGGGATTGCGTCCGCATCTAATTGTCCTAATCCAACTTCAATTAATGCTCCAACAATTTTTCGTACCATGTTATGAAGGAATCCGTTACCACTTACTCTAATTTGTACAAATCCTGCTTCTTCCATCACTTCAAGTGTATATACTTCTCGAACCATAGACTTTTTCTTTGATTTCGCATTTGAAAAAGCAGTAAAGTCATGTGAACCAACTAAATGTTTCGCAGCTTCTTTCATGCTTTTCACATTTAATTTTTTATTCACATGCATGCTGTATTTACGCATAAATGGATTTGTATGCTCTTCATTCCAAATTTTATAAAGATATGTTTTTGCTTTAGAATTATAACGGGCATGGAAGCGATCTTGTACTTCTTCTACATTCGTAATGCTAATATCGTTGGGTAAATATTGATTTAAATATTTTTTCACTTTATGTTCCACTAACTTCTCATCACTTTGAAAGTTAGCAACTTGATTCAAAGCATGTACACCCGCATCTGTTCTACTACAACCGATAATTTCAATTTCTTTTCCGATCATTTCAGATATGACACTCTCGATTTTTCCTTGAATTGTATTATCGTTATTACCGAGACGTTGCCATCCTTTAAAACGTGCACCATCGTACTGAATCGTTAATTTATAATTATTCATTTTACTCTCCTTCATAGAAAATATTCCCTCATATCGTGAGGGAATATGAATACACTTTACTTTCTAACAAGCTTCACTACATTTTCTACATGGGCTGTATGTGGGAACATATCAACTGGTTGTACATATTCCACTTCATAACTCTTCATTAATGCTTGTACATCACGTGCTAATGAAGAAGGATTACAAGATACGTAAACAACTTGTTTTGGTTTCACTTTTAAAATTGTTTCCAGTAATTTATCATCGCAACCTGTACGAGGTGGATCGACAACAATTACATCTGGACGCCATCCTTCTTTTACCCATTTCGGTAACCATTGTTCAGCTTTACCTGCTTCATATTTCGTATTTGTAAATCCGTGACGCTTCGCATTTTTTCTTGCATCTTCAATCGCTTCTGGAATTACATCCATACCACGTACTTCCGCTGCATCATTTGCAAGCCAAAGACCGATTGTACCAACACCACAATAAGCATCTACAATTTTCTCATCGCCTGTTAAAGCAGCTGCTTTTTTCGCTTCATCGTATAAAACAACTGTTTGTTCTGGATTTAACTGGAAGAATGCACGTGCTGATAATTCAAATGATAAATCACCTAGTGTTTCTTGAATTACTTCTTTTCCAGCTAATTTAAATGTTTTATCACCGAAAATAACAGATGTTTTACGCCAGTTTACGTTTTGCATAATTGATTTAACAGCTGGCATCTGTTTTTGTACTTCTGCGATAAATTGATCTTTATTTGGTAATTCTTCTTTTGTTGTAATAAGTGTAACTTGTACTTCCCCTGTTTGAACTGCAGTACGTGTCACAATTGTGCGTACTAAACCTTTTTGTTTTTTCTCATTGTAAATAGAAACATTTAATTTTTCTAATATACGTCTTACAACTTTTGTCGCTTCATTCGTTGCTTTATGTTGAATCATACAGTGAGCAATATCAATTAACTGATGTGAATTTTGCTTATACAGCCCTGTAATAACCTTTTCGTCTTTACGTCCCACTTGTAATTGACTCTTATTACGATAATGCCATGGGTTTTCCATACCAAGCGTTGGACGAATTTTTTCTTCCAAGCTGTTGTTCATATACTTCTCGAATGCTTGTACGACGATATCACGCTTTTGATTTAATTGTTCTTTATAATCTAAATGTTGCAGCTGACAACCGCCACACTCTTCATATACCGGACATGGTGCTTTCACACGATGTGGTGAAGCTTTACGAACTTTTTTCACTTTCGCTTCAGCGAAGCCACGCTGAATTTTCGTTGTTTCAGCAACAACTTCTTCTCCTGGTAATGCCCCTGGAATGAAAACAACTTGTCTCTTAAAATAACCAACGCCTTCTCCGTTAATCCCAAGACGTTTAATTGTCACAGGAAACGTTTGACCAACTTCCAACTTACTCTCATGTTGCTTTTGTATCATTATTACACCTCTACTCTATACTTTTCCATAAATATAACGCTGCATAACTGCAGTATGGTTCACACTCTTGTTTCACTTTTTCTAAAAATGCATCATCAGGTTTATCATCTAATTGAAATACACCTTGCACTGCACGCTGAATCCCAATGTCCGCTTTCGGAAACATATTTTTCCGTCCAAGCCCGAACATTAAAAAATTTTGCACTGTCCATGTACCAATCCCCCTAATTGGTAACAATTGTGCGGAAACCTCTTCATCCGCCCTGGTTTCTATACTCGCTAAATTTAATGTACCGCTGACAATACTTCGACCTAACCCTACTATATATTCAGCCTTTCGCTGACTAAACTTCTGCTCCCTCAATTCTTCTATTGAAATATTTGCTACTATTTCTGGAGTGGGGAAAAAGAATACACCGTTCTTCTCTGTTCCATATCGTTTCACAAACTGTTCTGTTAACACAGTAGCAAATTTCAAATTTATTTGTTGATGAATGATACAGCGAAGAAGACAAGCAAAATAATCAAACTCTAAAATAATTGGAGTATAAGCATATGTTTCAAATAGTGGACGTAATGATGTGTTTAAAAAATGATTTTGTATATCTTGAAACGGTTCATTCCAATGAAAAATGGCCCTCATTCGTTTCATGACTTTCTCTTGATCTCCTGCCTGACTAGAGATCCAAAACTGTGGATTTTGAACAGTACCAATCCCTTGCAAGCGAACAACAATCTGTTCCTCGTCTATACAAAGCGGGACATAAATGACTTTCTCATCTAATTGAATGACGTTAAGAGGATCAAAAGATAAACGTTTTAATACCTCTTCAAAATGATACGGATACTCTAACGTAACATGTTCGCTCCACATACGTTTCCCCATCCTTTTTACACATCATTATAGCATGAGAAAACCGCAAGCATACATGCTTACGGTTGATTGCTTTTTACTAAGTCATCTAGACTTTTAAAATGATACCCTTTCTCGCGCAAATCATCAATGATTTTCGCAAGTGCTTCTGCATTATCTTTTGATATTGCATGAAGTAATAAAACAGATCCTGGATGAATCATCGTCATTACATTATTATGTGCATATTGCCATCCTCTTTGCTCGTCCACTTTCCAATCCAAAAATGCAAGTGACCAAAATACATTATAATAGCCCATTTCTTTCGTAAGAGCCAACGTTCTTTCACTAAATACGCCGCGCGGCGGACGTACATATTTTACTTCTTTTTGCCCAGTTACTTTTTTAATCTCTTCCGTTACACTCGTTAATTCTTCACGAAGTTTCGCATCATTTACCGTTGTAAAATCAGGATGACTCCACGAATGATTTCCAATAATATGTCCTTCATTCTTCATTCTTAATAACAAATCTTTTTGTGTTTTAATATAATGACCCGTTACAAAGAAAGTTGCCGGTACTTTTTTCTCTTTTAATACATCTAAGATTTTCCCTGTGTATCCATTCTCGTACCCATTATCGAATGTTAAATAAATATCTTTTTTCTTTGTATCCCCTAAATAAAACCCACCATTTTTTTGTAGTAAATCTGTGTATAACTTTCCTGCATCTGGTACTGTTTCATTTTTAGGACGCGGGATTCCCCAGTTATGTGGAGTATTTGTATAAGCTAATGCTGAAACTGGAACAAGTGCCATCATAATTGAAAAAATGAGACCGATATATAACCATTTATATTTCATAAATAGTCTCCTTTCCATATATAATCGTACTTGTAGTTTCTGTTGCCGTGCATTCTTTCATGCTGAACATGTTTTTCTATATATACCAAAAAAATGCATCTCGAATCATTCGAGATGCATTTTTGTTTACTTAAATACTGGCTCTTTAAAGCTAGCTAATTTTTCAAGTGATGTTTTATCAACATCTGCATGTAAGCTATTACCATGAGAATCCATCGTTACAACTGCTTTAAATCCTTCGATACGTAAATGCCACATTGCCTCTGGAATACCAAATTGTAAGAAATCAACATCTTTTACTTCTTTAATACATTCGGCATAATATTGCGCTGCACCGCCAATTGCATTTAAATATACACCACCGTGCTCTTCTAAAGCCGCTAATGTTTTTGCACCCATACCACCTTTTCCAATGACAGCGCGAATACCGAATTTCTTCATAATATCGCCTTGGTACGGTTCTTCACGAATACTTGTCGTTGGACCTGCCGCTTTAATTTGCCAGTTTTCATTTTCATCTTTCACGACAACTGGACCACAGTGATAAATAACTTGTCCTTTTAAATCTACTGGACAATCGTTATCCATTAAATGCTTATGGATTGCGTCACGACCTGTATACATCATGCCATTAATTGTTACAACATCACCAACGCGAAGTTCACGAATTTGCTCTTCTGTAATTGGTGCTTGTAATACAATCTCACGTTGCTCTGTTTTTTCTTGCGCTTCTTGCTGAAGTGTATCCTCACCTTCTTGATATAGCCAATCCATAATTTCACCTGTTTCAGGATGGATTGTTACGCCAAGGCGGCGATATGCCCAGCAATTATACGCAACAGATACGTAGAAACTAGCTGGCAGACGATTATACACGCCAATTTTACAACCAAGTAAAGTTGTTTCTCCGCCAAATCCCATCGTACCAATGCCAAGCTTATTCGCATTTTCTAATACGTACTCTTCAAGTTTTTGTAACTCTGGTACTGGATTGACATCATCTAATGTACGGAATAATTGATTTTTTGCTAATTCGTAACCTGATGTGCGGTCTCCCCCGATACCAACACCAATTACACCTGCACTACAGCCTTGACCTTGCGCTTGATATACAGCATGAAGAAGGCATTTACGAATCCCTTCTAAATCACGGCCAGCGCGTCCAAGTCCTTCTAATTCACACGGTAAGCTATACTGAATATTTTTATTCTCACAGCCACCACCCTTTAGGATTAAGCGTGCATCAATATAATCTTTTTCCCATTGTTCAAACTTAATAACCGGTGTACCTGGTCCTAAATTATTTCCACTATTGTCTCCAAAAAGAGAATCAACAGAATTGGGACGAAGTTTACCATCTTTTGTCGCCCGCTCAAGCGCATTATAGATAGCTTCCTTCAAATGTAATTGATTCACACCAACTGGTGTATAAATTTTAAACGTTGGCATCCCTGTATCTTGGCAAATTGGCGAGATGTTATCATCAGCCATTTTAATATTATTCGTAATTGTGCCAAGTGCCATCGCAGAACGAGTCCCTGCATTTTCTCGTTCTTTCGCTTGTTGAATCGCACGACGAACATCTTTCGGTAAGTTCGTTGACGTTTCAACAATTAGTTGATACATGCTTTCTTGAAGCTTTTCCATTGTTACTTCCCCCTCAATTGTGAACGCTACCAAAACGTTATGAGCTGAAAATTCCATCGTTATGCTCTTCAGCTTTTTATTTGTTTCACGCTATTAAAGCATAAATGAAATTTTTCACAACTTGATTATACCTTTTTTTCTACCGTCCTTCTATTATCCATACAGAAAAAGGCTGCCAATTTTGCATTGGCAGCCTTTTTAATATATTATTCGTCTTTTTTAAATTGCTCACATTTTAATTCTAATTCATCTAACATCGCAAGAAGACGATCTACATCTTCTAACTCTACTTCTTCAGGTTCAATTGTATCAATTACTTCAATGAACATATTTAAACGTTCTTTTAAATATACTAGTTGTGAATCTTTATCTTCAATTGCTTTTCCCATGAAGGCACTCTCCTTTTAATTCGAGATGCTTTTATTATACCGCAAAAATGATTGCTATGGGCATGAAATTTCATCAATTTGTCACAGCCATTCATTCAAATGTAAGCCCTCTCTCTTTTTTCACAAAAAAGTTTCACTTTATAAAAAGTACATATTCTTCTATTATAGAGAATGGACAAATTGTTATTTCAATAGTCAAAGGAGTATTTCATATGACGATATCACAAAAAATGAAGCCGATTACTCCTTCTTACGATCCATGGGAAGCGTATATGGACCTTGAAGAGTACGGCAAACTACTATTAACAAACGTTGAGTTTACAACGACAACGTTATGCAATATGCGTTGCGAGCATTGTGCTGTTGGTTACACATTACAGCCGAAAGATCCAAATCCGCTTCCTATGGAACTTTTATTAAAACGATTAGATGAGATTCCTCATTTACGTTCTTTAAGTATTACTGGCGGAGAACCAATGCTTTCAAAGAAATCCGTCGACAACTATGTAACACCACTCTTAAAATACGCTCATGAACGAGGCGTTCGCACTCAAATCAACTCAAACTTAACTATAGATTTAGCACGTTACGAACAAATTATTCCTTATTTAGACGTATTGCATATATCTCATAACTGGGGAACAATTGATGACTTCGTTGAAGGTGGATTTGCAATGATGGAACGTAAACCTACTTATGAACAACGTGCAAAATTATTTGAACGAATGATTACAAATAGTAAAGCTCTATCAGATGCAGGTGTACTCGTATCAGCCGAAACGATGTTAAACAAAAGGACTCTACCGCATATTGAACATATTCATCGTCAAATTGTCGAAGAGATGGGCTGTAAACGTCATGAAGTTCATCCAATGTATCCAAGTGACTTCGCGAGTAATCTAGAGATCTTAACAAAAGCTGAAATTCGAGATGCAATTGAGCATTTACTAGAAATTCGCGATGAAAATGTATGGATGTTATTTGGAACTTTACCTTTCTACGCTTGTAGCGATGACGAGCGAGACATCGCCACATTTAAGAAATTACAAGAAAGCAAAAATGTAACAGTTCGTAACGATCCAGATGGTCGTTCTCGTTTAAACGTCAACATTTTCGATGGAAATATTATTGTAACTGATTTCGGTGACGTTCCTCTTCTAGGTAACGTACAAACAAACACACTACAAGAAGCGTATGACAAATGGAGTGCTTCAAAAACAGCACAATCATTAAGCTGTCACTGTCCTGCAGTAAAATGCCTTGGACCAAATGTTCTTGTAAAAAATAGCTACTATCCGACAGAAGACTTCTTATCAAAAACAGCAAACATAACATTTTAAAGTTCAACTTTAATCAGTGGGGGTTTTGTTCATTCCCCACTGATTATTAGTTGAACCAATTGCCCACAAATAGCGGGATAAATAAAAACGTCAGCTTATAAGCTGACGTTTTTTCATATTATTGCGAGTGAGAAGAAGAAATGAATTTAAAATACAAATGATCATGAATTGGAATAGCAGCTCCGATTCCTTGTGAGGTAATATTTTTTACTACAAGCCTCTTTTGATTTCCTTTTAACACAAGGTACACTTCTCCAAATGTTACTTTTCCTTTTTCATTTACTGCTGGTGTATAAGCGTATAAATATCCAAGTTGACTCGGACTAATATTATACACACGCTCATGTCCAGTACCATAACCAATGGTCGTTTTAAATGCAAGTGGCAATTGTACTTTTTCAAGTGCTTTGAGAAGCATCATTTTTTTCACATCCGCAGTATTTTTCATATCTGCTGTTAAATCACCTTCAACCGTCTTTTGCGTTTCTTGCTTATAGCGTAGCGGATATAAGCGATCTCCTCCGCGATTATCGTACACATTGCGATTTACTTGTTTATATTCCCAATTAATCGACGTATCAACCGATTCATAATTTAAAGCCCATTGACCTAGATAAATCTTCGCTCGGTACCCTACCGCAAGCGGCGCATTCGAAATTGTCGTTTCATTAAACATTCGAATTAAGTCCGGATTTTCAATTTTAATATTTGCTGTTTTCAATAGTTCTTGAGCAAACTTACTCGGTTGTAAGCGCGGCAAATCTTGCGCATCATTTGGAAACGTATTGTCTTTAGAAATATTTAAAACAGATGAAGGCATTTTTGTTTCTACCGTTGTCTTTGCAAAACTCATGTTAGGAAATAATAGAATAAACGAGACCATAGTTGAAAGACATATGCTGTATACTCGTTTCACCTGTCTGGCTCCTTCCTATGTAAAGGTATATATACTACTTTGTTTATTGTTTTCTCTCAATACAATTGTTATGCCTATTTTTCATAATAAATAAAAACCAATTCCCATAATGACATACGCCGCTAATAAAGTACCGCCTTCAAACCAATTTGTATCTCCATCATTTGAAATCGCAATCGTTAAGAAAACAGCTGTAATCATAGAAACAAGTTCTGGTATTGTAAATACTAAAGGCATCCTTTGTGCAAGGAACATAGAAAGCAGTACTAATACAGGAGCAACAAACATGGCAATTTGCAACGTAGAACCGACTGCAATTTCAACTGCAATATTTACTTTATTTTTATACGCCATAATAATTGCAGATGCATGTTCCGCTGCATTCCCAACAATTGCAACGATAATAACCCCTATAAATAACTCTGACCAACCAAATGACTTTGCAACTGTCTCAAATGTATGCACAAGCGCCTCTGACACATAAGCGACCGCAATTGTCGCTATTGCTAAAATGAGTAGCGCTTTACCTTTCGACCACTCTGGTTCTTCCTCATGAGCTACTTCATCCGTTTTATGTTGATATACACCACGATGCGTAACGAGCTTAAATAGCAGTGCAGCAAGGTACATAATAATCATAATGATAGAAACACCGATACTTAATTGATACGTCTTCCCAGCATCCATCTTCATTGAAAAAATCTCTGGAATAACAAAAGCTACTACTACCGCAAAGATTAATAAAGCTGAATTATGCCTTGCATCATATACATTAAAACTTTGTCTTTTGTATTTAAGCCCTCCTATAAAGAAGGATAGCCCTCCTACTAATAATAAATTCCCAAGTACAGAACCCGTTAAAGAGGCTAATACAACCTCAATTAATCCCGCCTGAAGTGCAAAAATCGAAATAATTAGTTCAACAGCATTACCAAAAGTAGCATTTAATAATCCGCCTATTCTAGGTCCAGAGACAATTGCCAAACTTTCTGTCGCTCTCCCCATAAAACCCGCTAAGGCGATAATAGTAATGCAATACACAGCGAACATAATTGTTTGAGGCCAATGAAGCATTTTTCCAAGTACAGAAAGTGGTACCCCGATCAGCGCTACTATAAGAAATATTTTATTAAACATGCTTTTCATCCTTCCATCGTATGTATTTCTCCTCGATATTATTATTATTCTTCTCCTAACTTGTCCGATTTCATCACAATTACGTTTAAAAAATCGGATTGAAGAAAACAGTATAAAAGATATTTAAATTATCTTGTTTAAACGGAGAAAACAATAAATTATGAACAGGGGTTAAAAGCATGCATTTAAAAGAAAAAATTGAAACTATTATTTGCGGTCAACGAACTGGTGTATTATCTACTGTACGTGAAAATAAGCCTCATAGTACCTTTATGATGTTTTTCCACGAAGATTTTGTGTTATATGTTGCAACAGATCGGAAATCAAAAAAGATAACAGATATCGAAAACAATCCAAATGTACATGTACTACTTGGACGTGAAGGAAAAAAATTAGATGAAGATTATATTGAAGTTGAAGGCTTAGCCTCCATCGAGGAAGACTCCACATTAAAAAACAAGTTTTGGAATAATAGCTTAAAACGCTGGTTACTTGGTCCTGAAGACCCTAATTACGTATTAATAAAAATCAATCCCGACACAATTTATTACATCGATGGTGCTGGTACGACGGAGCCCGAGTTTTTACGACTATAAAATAAAACAAGCCCCCTTTAGGTGGGCTTGTTTTGTCGAAAAGTTCTTCTGAAAAAAACAATAAAATAGGTGGAACTTTCTAAAGATTCTGTTATATAATAGCAGTAACTTAAATAAACTGTATTAAAACAGATTGAGAGGAGAAATCAAATTGATGAAAAGAGAAGAACGCAAAAACATGATTGAGTTTATTGAAAAGAAAAAAGGGATTGAGCGTGATGAATTATTGTTTATGACAGACGATGAAGTAGAACATATTTATAATGTAACGTACTTTTTGTATGAAGAAATTGCAGAGTAGTATAATAATCCCCACCTTATTAGAAATATAAGGTGGGGATTATTTCGTTATTTGCGGAGCGGTAAAATCCCACTGATTAAAGTTTCGCTTTATACGTGAGAATGGTTTTCATGTATAATAATGTAAGATTGGAGGAATTTTACTATGAGTTCATGGCTCTTATTCGCACTATTATCAGCAATCGCTGCTGCCCTTGTATCTATTTTCGGAAAGATTGGTTTAGATGGAATCGATGCCAATGTTGCAACAACGGTTCGTTCTATTATTATGGCATTATTTATGGTGGGCGTTATTATTATCCAAGGTAAATTTCAAAATATCAGCGACGTACTGCTAAATAAAAAAGCACTGCTCTTTATCACATTAAGTGGGGTTGCAGGTGCTTCGTCATGGCTATTTTATTTTCTTGCCCTTAAAACAGGGAAAGTTTCACAAGTGGCTCCTGTCGATAAATTAAGCGTCGTATTTTCTATCATCCTCGCGATGATTATACTCGGTGAAAAGTTAAACTTTATGACTGGCGTTGGTGTAGTCTTTATTACAGCTGGTGTATTATTTATTGCTTTCAGCTAAAAAAACCGCTAATAGCGGTTTTTCTTTTTCTTTATATAAAACCATACAATACATGTAACAACTACTGAAATGAATAAAATCCATACTCCGTAATGATGTAGGCTATACTCAACGAAACGCCACTTCTCTCCTAACTTCCAGCCAAGTCCAATAAAAACACTTATCCAAATAAGCGCACCACCGTAAGCGTACAAACAAAAACGCCAAAGTGTTAAATTCGACATCCCAGCAAAATATGCTGTTAAATGACGTACTCCCGGGATAAAGTAACCAATCATTAAAAGAAATGGTCCATATTTTTCAAATAAAATATGCGTTTTTTCAATGTGATGTTCTTTAATTCTAATCTTCGGTCCATATTTTTTTAAAACAGGGAGTCCAAGTTTTAAACCTAATATGTAGCTTAATGTAATACCTAACATCGCACCAGCCATCCCGCTTAAAAAAGCAGCAGTTCCTGACATAACTCCTTTAGAAACATTATAACCAACGAAGGTCAATAAAAACTCGTCTGGTATCGGTAATCCAACAATTCCACCGGCCAACGCTATAATAATTCCAAAATACCCATAATGCGCGATTAACTCGCCAATATGTTGTTCCATTCGGAAAACACATCCTATGCACGATCGTTATTCCACATTGTGCCCTTTCTATCTTTCAGACAAACATGGTATACATATTCACTATACATTGTTTTTATAATGAACTCTACTTCTATCCATTCCTTTAGCAGGAAGAAAGTGAACCATTAATCAGTGGTGATTTGTTCATCCTAACTAATTTTTAGCACACACCAATTGTGCGCCCGACTCCCTCCTACTTCCCTTGTATTCACCGCTTTTTAAAGTGCTAGTCTTATTATCTGTAAATAGTGGGATTAAAAAATAAAAATTCATATGCTTGTTTTTTTGTTACAATAAAGGAAAGTTACTTTTCGCAACGGTTTAACTCTCAGGAAAAATGATATATCTAGCAAAAACATAGTTTGGTCGATATAATGCAACTTCTACCTATTAAAAGAACATACACCCTTTACATACAACATCATTTTTCTAAATTATACAGGGGGAACGAACATGACCATTGAAAATCAATTTATCCAAAAGGTTTACTATAAAACATTTTTAACAGAAGAAACTTCTACTCCAGTATCAGAAGTACTCGGTGAAGCATATATAAATGAATCTACAAATGAATTCTCCAACATTTCTAATATCCGCTTTGCTCAAGGTGAATTTTATTACCAAAATAAAGACTTTGAAGCAGCGATATTTAAATGGGAGAAAGTAAATAACGAACTTGCACTTTGGGCAACCAAAAATATTGCAGATTCTTATTTTGAACTAGGATTCTTGCCAAAAGCAGAAGAGATTTATCAATCTATTCAAACGGAAGATACAACTCTTACAATGGAAGTTTCCTTACAACTTCTTTCTCTGTACATCGAACAAGATCGTTTAGGTCTAGCATTTAAGACGATTAGTGAGGCCGTTGCATTTCAACCTGACTATCCTAATATTACTGCAATTGCTCGCTCATTCTATGAAAAACAAGAAGATTGGAATAATGCTATCGAACTTGCCGTTCAAGAAGGAATTCGAACAAAATCGTTACACTGGTTCGATACTTTAATCAATTATGTGAATCAAGGATTCACGAAACAAATCAAACCAGAATATTTCTATGAATCTTTAAAAGCATTATATGCAATTGATCAAGTCCAATTTAAAGAACTTGTTATTGCGCTTTGGAACAGCTATCAAAATGAAAACTTGCATCTACCTTGGATTCAAACAATAAATCATTTATTCTTACATATTGAAACAGACAACAATGACGATTGGCATGAAATTGTTGAACGCTATCAAGATACGTACTTTGAGTTAATTACTGGTGAGCATTTCATGCATGAAATGCAGGGACTTGTACCAGATTTATTAACCAATTGGTTTAGTTTAACGAAAGCAAAAGATGCCCTATTTGTCTCTGCTGCAGTGTTAGCATGGAATGAAGTTTCACCTACAACTTTAGAGTCATTACTCGTAAAAAGTGCGGGAGCCCTACTTTCTAATTCAACAGCTGAAACAAATGTAAATATGGAAACAGTTTCTCATTTATTCGAAACAATTGCTGTATGGGCTGAAAAAAACGATGTGGATTTAAGTCATCAATTTACGTTACTCGTTCACGAACTGTGTGATTTAAATGTTACACAATTACTAATAGCGGGAACTAGTGACCAGGATAAATCATCATTCATCAATTCTATACTAGGAGAGAACATCTTAACTGAGACTGTAACAACTCCTATTCTATTTAAAGATGATAGCCAAACTGAAATAACAGAATTCACTGCGTTAGATGTACACAATATACCTAGCTTTGATGAATTCCATCAAAGAATGGCTACACCTTCCGAATCAGAACTTGAGAAAAAATGTATAGAAATTAAGTTACCAAGTAGATTTTTAAGAAAAAATAAATTTGCATTTCTTGTTACGCCACCTGTTCAAGGGCAAGTGGATAAAAACAGCTCATATTTTGAATACTTACAAGCAGCAGATAGCCTTATTTACGTATTAAATTCTTCTTCACCATTACATGGTGAAGAACTTGATACATTACTTTATTTACGTGAACAAGTGCCAAATTTACAAATTCATTTCGTATTACACACAAATAATACGACCAATAACGAAAAACTAATGAGTAAAATTAAAGTCCATTTCCCAAATGCACAGTTCTTCCCATACTCTCCTTCACAAGAGAGTAGCCAGCAACTTGGAGACGTGACAGAGTCTATTCTTTCTAATCTAGCAGAACGTAACATGGAACAAGAACGTATAGAAAAACTAATATGGTTTACTCAAAAGACAATCGCATACCTTGTAAATGAACGTGTGGAGTTAGAAAATACATTAGTGAAATCCGTACGCTGGAATAAACATATCTCAGTTAAATTAAATGGATTTATTAACAACCTTACTGCTCTTGAAAAAGATAAAATTCGTTCTATTACAGAATCTTATCTTTTAACGAAAGAAGAAATCACACGAGATATCCATTCTCAAATTCCTGAATTATTACAGAGTTGTTCTGACCTCGTTCAAGAAGATAGCGACTTCAAATTAGTTCATGAAGAATTAAATACTGCGATGAACGAACGAGTTCAAAAACATGTACAACAAGTGCTTCTTCCTAAATTTACTGGTTCTATTCAGGAATGGATTGAAACAGCTCATAATGAATTTATTCAAGCTCAATCTTATTTAGATGAAATGAGTGAAACGTTTAATAAATTATATAAAGAAGAACGCATGAAACTTCCTTGTGATTTCAAATTACTAGATGACTGGCATCGAGATGTTGTACGCATGACAAATAGAATTACAGTAACGAACATCAATATTTTATTACGCTTTACACCGACACAATTTTTCTTAAAAAGTGCGGGAAAACTATTTGGTAACATGCAAAAAAATCAGTCTATGCTCGCAAACAAATATAAACAATACATTGAAACGGAAGACTATACGGAAATTGCTCAAACAATCTCAAAACAATTCTTCCTTCAATTTGAAGTATTTGAAGGCGCATTAGAACGAGATATCATGATGTTCTTTAAAGATCCACTTAGCATATTGAAACAAAATGTAGAAGCAGCTCAACTTGAAATACAGGAAGACGAGCAAACATTAGCAACATTAAGAAGCAACCCAGAAACTTATCACGATCCGTTAGCATTCTTTAAACTGCAACTATTGCAACACAAATTCGTTTTAAGTACAAACAAAAACAATGAAGACGTCTATGAATTTAATGAGTCTCCTACGATTTAACATAAAAAACCAAGCAAATTTCAGTTTGCTTGGTTTTTTACTTTAATTCATTATTTTCATATGTTCAAATGGATAATAAATTGCCGCTAATTCTCCTAATACATCTTCTCTATCAATAAGTCCTAAACCATTTCTACTATCTCTGCTTATTAAGCGATTATCTCCCATAACAAAAATCTTATTTTTAGGAATTGTAATCGGTCCAAAGTCCTCTGTTAAATTCATAAGTTTTTTTTCAGCTTGTTTTTTATTACTATACAAATACGCTTCCTGTGTCACTTCATGATTCACATATAATTGATCATTTCTCACCTCGATTACATCGCCAGGCAAACCAATAACCCTTTTCACATAAAAATTATCCGTCTTCACAACAATAATATCTTCTCTCCCATAACTTTCAAACTGCTTTGCTAACTTATTAACAATCAGCTTATCCCCATCTTGTAACGTCGGCTTCATGGACGCTCCTTTTACAGTCGTAGGAAAAAACACAAAAATTTTCGCTAAAAACACTAACAAACATGCAATTGCAATTGTTCCAAAGAATTCACGCAAACGTTTTTTCTTTTGCATCATTCCACCATCTCATCATCTTTTTACTTTTATTATAAGGAATTCAACTGTAAAATTTCCACAAAATTCTGAATTATAAAATTGTAATATTACAAACTTAAAAATAACATCCTCATAAATTTATTATTTTTATATACCATAATCTATATTTATCTCACTATTTGCGAGCAGTAAAAAAGATACTCTCAAAATAGTCTATCCACTATTTTGAGAGTATCTTTTTATATTCCCACATATACAATACACATTTGAGCCGCTACATATGTAAACCAAATCCAAAGTGGTTCATACTTTAATTTGCGTCCTCCAATATCTGTCACACCTATAATAAAATCAGAAATCACAAATAGTAAACCACCAAAAGCCGGTATCCACCATATTCCTATATTCTCATAGTATAGGGCGAATGCAAAGCAAGCCATTCCTCCAACCCACAATCCGTAAATTAGAGCTCCTATCGTAAACAATTTATCTTGTTTATCATTTCGTATAAAAAAGAACCATCCTATAATTAGAAAGAGTCCGTATACGAGTAAACCAATCCAAAAACCATTCCATGAGATGCCTGTTTGCAAAAATGCTTTTACATAAAAACAATGCGCAAGGGCAAAAGTAATCATACCTCCAATTAATCGATGACCAATTGGAATCAAACCTGCCATAAATAAATCTCCTACAGTTGATAACGTCATACCTAGTGCAACCCACGTACTATACTCTACTGATGGATCTTGTAACCATATCCAAATTGCACTTGCTGTTAAAGAAAAACTAAGAATAAGACGCACCGCTAAAGGTAACGGCATATTATTTCTTGTTTTTTTTGTCTGTCCTATTGCGTACATTGCACCAATTAAAAAAAGAATGATTTGTCCAATTAACACCATGTAAAATAGATTCATAACATGTTCTCCTCAATAAATGCTTTTTGTATCTTTTTTCGTTACACCTAGTCTATTATCCTTTTTCTATATAAAAAAAGAAGAACAGTACTGTTCTTCCATTGTAATCGTTTTCCTGTTATCTATGCTACTTGTTTTTCGTTCGCCCTTTTCTGCTTAGCTGTCGTTCGATTCACCACGATAATTCCCGCGGCTACACATGCCAAACCGAATAATACAAATGAATGAATTGCTTCTCCTAAAATCATGCTCGATAATAACACACCAAATACGGGTATAAAGAACATGTACATTGATACTTTTCCAACCTTGTTATACTTCATAATTGTATTCCAAATGCAAAAGCCTGCTGCGGATAAGAAAGATAAGTAGAGAAGCATAAGTATTGCATGTACACTAAATGTAAATGGCATGGCTCCAACTTGCAAAGCCCCTATACATAATAGCCCGATAGAACCAAAAATCATTTGGTATGCTGTCATATAGCCAACATCTAATGTTTTGCTACCTTCTTTCGCCAATATGTTTCCATATGAATACAACATTGCTGCACTAAGAAGTAATAAGCTACCGATTCCGAAATGGAATGACAAACTACCATCACTCGGTACATTTACTAAAATGACACCACAAAAGCCGATAGAGACCCCAATTATTTTTCTCATATTGAGAGCGTCATCTTTATATAAAAAGTGAGCGAGTAAAATTTGAAAGAATGATGATGTTCCTGAAATGATAGCTCCTTCAATGCCAGAACTATAACTCATTCCAATATAAAAACATATATATTGAAGAAATGTTTGAAATAAACCAATTTGTACTAACTGTTTCCCCGTTCCTTTTTTGAAGCTCATATCTTTTCCTAATACTTTAAAGAATAATAAGAGCATGACTCCAGATAAAAAGAAACGATAACCAGCAAATAATATTTGCTCCCCAACTTCTTGTGGCTGAATTCCAAGTTCAGCATAACTTAATTTAATAAATGGGAATGCGCTCCCCCATAAAAAAGTCGCTACTATTGCAGCAATTAGTACGCCAATCGGATGGGTAAAAAATTTCTCTGTCTTCACTTGTTGTCTTCCTTCCCGATCTTTATATGAACAATATTCATATATACCAAAGGTATTGCGAAAACACAAGTTTTCCGTTTATACTTGAAACAAAACTGTGCCATCTTATAAAAAGATATGATATACTATAGAATAATTACAACATAATAACTATTAAAATCAGATTCAACAGAAATGCTGCTATCCATTATGGATGGCAGCTTTCGTCGTTTTATAGGGGTTTCGATTTTGATTCTTTTTCTCAATAAGAATTTGGAAGGAGCGAGTAGAATGAACTCAGAAGTAAAAACATTACAAGTACAAAAGTCTATTTCTCATCCCTCTTTATGGGATACATTAAAGAAACATCATGAACTTATATTTGCAATCGCATCTGGTATTTTCATTTTAGCTGGTTGGTTATTCACAAAGAACGATGCAGTGAATGTAGGCATTACTTGCTATATCCTTGCTTATATAGTTGGTGGATATGCAAAGGCGAAAGAAGGTATTGAAGATACAATTGAAGAGAAAGAGCTAAATGTCGAAATGCTCATGCTCTTCGCTGCTATCGGTGCTGCAATCATTGGCTACTGGGCAGAAGGCGCGATTTTAATCTTTATCTTTGCACTGAGCGGTGCGATGGAGTCTTATACATTAAGTAAAAGTCAAAAAGAAATTTCAGCGCTTCTTGATTTACAACCAGAAGAAGCATTACGTATTTCTAATGGAACCGAGGAACGTGTTCCTGTTGGACGATTACAAATTAACGACATTATTTTAATTAAGCCAGGTGAGCGCGTTCCTGCTGACGGTACGATTCATAACGGTGAAACAAATATCGATGAAGCAGCAATTACTGGAGAACCTATTCCAAATGAAAAAAAATATGGCGATGAAGTATTTGCCGGTACTGTAAATTTACGCGGTGCTATCGAAGTTAAAATTACGAAGCCGAGCGATCAAACATTATTCCAAAAGATTATCCGTCTCGTCCAAAGTGCACAAAGTGAAAAATCACCATCACAACTATTCATCGAAAAGTTTGAAGGAACATACGTAAAAGGTGTACTACTCGTTGTTGCGCTTATGATGTTCGTCCCTCATTTCTTACTTGACTGGAGCTGGAATGAAACGTTTTATCGCGCTATGATCTTACTTGTAGTCGCATCTCCTTGTGCACTCGTTGCTGCCATTACACCAGCAACATTATCTGCAATTTCTAACGGAGCAAGAAATGGAATTCTCTTTAAAGGTGGCATACATTTAGAACGCCTCGCTTCAGTAAAAGCGATCGCCTTTGATAAAACAGGAACATTAACACAAGGAAAACCTACCGTAACAGATGTATATGTTCGAGAAAGTATGACAGAAAAAGAAGTACTTTCTATTACAGCATCAATTGAAAGTCACTCTACACACCCTTTAGCTGAATCTATTGTTAAATATGCACAACATGCGTATGACATTGCATTAAAAAAACCAGAAAATGTTGAAGATGTAACTGGTTTTGGACTCAAAGGAATATTTGAAAACAAAGCTTATAAAATAGGTAAAGCTGATTTTATCGGTGAAGAAACAAAGACATTTCATAATGGTATTTCTGCCTCACTTGAAAAAGAAGGTAAAACTGTCGTTTATATTAGTGATGAGAGAGGCATTCTTGGACTTATCGCTTTAAAAGATACACTTCGCCAAGAAACAATAGCTGCTATTCGCGAATTACAAAGCATCGGTGTCGAGGCAATTATGATTACTGGAGATAATGAAGAAACGGCAAAAGCTATTGCCTCTGAAAGTAATATAAAAGAATATTACGCATCATGCTTACCAGAAACAAAAGTTGAAACGATTAAAAAGCTAAAGGAAAAATACGGGACAGTAGCAATGGTCGGAGATGGTATAAATGATGCCCCTGCACTCGCTACTGCTAGCATTGGTGTAGCAATGGGAGAAGGAACAGACGTAGCTTTAGAAACTGCAGACGTTGTACTTATGAAAAACGAATTATCTCGACTTTCTCAAGCGATCCGCTTATCAAAACGAATGAATCGTATTGTAAAGCAAAACGTAATCTTTTCACTAGCTGTAATTGCAATGCTGATTTGTTCAAACTTCTTGCAATTTTTAGCTCTTCCATTCGGTGTTATTGGGCATGAAGGAAGTACAATTCTTGTCATTTTGAATGGCTTACGATTATTAAAAGGAAACAAATAAGAAACGGGTCCCTCATAGAGGACCCGTTTTTTTTAATGGTAGCTATTATGCCCGTTCGCACTCCCACTCGTTTTATGCTTTGGATGCGAACTACTCTTTTGTTTATTGTTATTTTTATTGTTGTGATTCTTTTTATTATTACTCATGAAATATCCCCCCTGTTCCCTATTATTATGGAACAAGAGCTCACTTTTCATTACGGGAATTATTGTCACCCGTCCTATAATGATGGAGTAAACCATTAATTTCACCGCCAAGTAAAATGACCCATCCAGTCAAATAAAACCATAACATTAAAATAATAATACCACCGAGACCACCATATGTATTGGCGTAATTCGCAAACTTATCTACATAATAAGCAAATGAGTACGATACCACAATCCATCCCACAGTAGCAAATGTTGCTCCTGAAATGACTTCTCTTCTTTTTAACTTTCGATCTGGTGCAAATGTATATAAAAAACTAAACAATGCAAATAGCACGAAAAAACTCGCTACTAATCGCGTAATACTCCACACGTAAGAAAAACTATCCGATAACCCAATTGCTTTAAATACCGCTGCTCCAATGACTTGTCCAAACACTGGAACAATTAGCGCAAACACAATCATAAAAATAATCGCTAATGTAAACACAATGGATAAAGCTCTCGTTTTAATAAAGGAACGTGTTTCTGTTACATCATACGCACGATTAAAAGCATTCATAACCGCATTTACCCCGTTTGAAGCAAACCATAGCATTGATAATAAACCAAATGATAATAAACCACCATTTTGCTCATTTACAACTTTATCAACGTTTACTTCAATTAAAGACATTGCATCTTCGGGTACGTACGGTTCTAATAAGTTGAGCACACTTTCTGTTTGAAGGTCAATGAATCCAAGAAGCGTAATTAAGAAAACAAGCCCAGGAAAAATCGCAAGCAAGAAGAAATAAGCGAGCTGTGCTGCCAAGCCCGCTACATCATCGCGCATCGTCCGGTCATACAAATCTTTACCAAACGAATAAGTACGATTTCTTCTCACCTTTTCTAAAATTTTTCTCATATATGTTTAAACGCTTTTCTTCTCTTCTTTATCTTGCTTCAACTCAATGTACGCTTCAGTTTTTTTTTCCTCTACATTTGAGTCTTTCATAAATAGTTCACGCGCTTCTTTCATACCGCCCTCTTCAGCAACTATTGGCTCTTCTTCTGCTTTCAGCTCATCTACCTTTGAAGATACAGCTTGAATTTCAATCGTTTCTGGCTTCTCTGCTGGCTCAACCTTTTTCTTACTAAAAATTTCTTTCGTTTCTTTTAACGTCTCTACAACAGACGGCGTCAATTTTTTAATTTCTGCTACTTTCGCTTTTACTACATTGAAGTCAGCGAGTTCGCGTCCTTTATCTGTAACAGTTTGCACTTTTTCTTTTATCTTCGCATTTTCACCGATTTCAATCATCTTTGTTTTTGCTTTTTCCGCAGTATTTTTTACTTTTTCACGGTTTTCCTTCTTCAACATAGATACAGCCACACCTGCAGCTACACCAATCGCAATGTTTCGAGCAATATTATTTTTCTTTGCCATATTCCTTCACCCTTTCATTTCTTATGTTAGAAAGTATTTCTTTCTAAGCTTCCTCATATTCCTTGTTCATTTCGAATGAAAGCTAATAGCTTTGCACACCCTTCTGTTACAAGGTCATATACTTCTTGGAAATTCCCTGTATAGTAAGGGTCGGGAACGTCTGTCCAGCCACCGTCTGGAACAAAATCGGACAGTCTACCAATATAGCCTCCAGTTTTACCTAAACTTTTTAAATCTGCTATATTCTTGTTGTCCATGGCAATAATATAATCAAACTTTGTTAAGTCTTCTTTTTCTACTTGCCTTGCTTTAATTCCTTCAAAAGTGACTGCATTTTCTTTTAAAATTTTTTGTGTTCCTTTATGTGGCGGATGGCCAACATGCCAATCTCCAGTTCCTGCAGAATCAATGACAATTTTCTCCTCGAGTCCCTCTTTTACGACAAGATCTCGAAAAATTGCTTCTGCCATCGGTGAACGGCAAATGTTCCCAAGACAAACAAACAATACTTGAACCATATTTTTGTTCTTCCCTTCTTGGTGCATTTCTTTATATATACTTATAGTATAAACAACCAATTATTAATTATAAAGGAAATCCCTACTAATTTAATAGGATTGAAAAGATTCATTAACGAAAATGATAAAAAATGTTAAGATATCCTTATGTTATTTTAAAGGGGGACACTTCGGTGGATTTATCCGTAAAGTCAGAAGAAAACGTTGAATATATGGTCGAAGCTATTAAAGAAAAATTACGTATGGTTAATGCTGGAGCGATGAGAGCTGCTAGCTTTAATGAAGAAATGTACGAAGACTTACGTGACATTTATGAGCATGTTATGAAACGTGAAACATTCAGCATCAGTGAAATGCAAGCTATTACAGAAGAATTAGGTACATTAATTAAAAAGTAAAAAAAGCCTCGTTTATATGAGGCTTTTTTTTATTTCCAACAAATTCATGACAACTCTTCTCTTTCCCTCAACCAACTGTAAAATACTGTACAATGGAAGTAGAACCTCACCTTAGATTTTTTCTCCATACATACTACTCACAAATAATAGCAACACTACCATTGCTAACTGTTTTTACTGGAGGTGCTTACTTATGAGCAATTGGTACAGTAAGACGAAAGATCAAACATTAATCGACTTAGAAACAAACGAACAACACGGTTTAACAGATGAAATCGTAAATGAACGTTTAAAGCAATACGGTTCTAATGAATTAGCTACAAAACAAAAACGCACGTTATGGCAGCGTATTTTCGCCCAAATTAATGACGTCCTCGTATATGTCCTTATTATTGCTGCCCTTATTTCTGCCTTTGTAGGTGAATGGGCTGATGCAAGTATTATCGCGCTCGTTGTAGTTTTAAACGCTGTTATCGGTGTCATCCAAGAATCGAAAGCAGAACAAGCTTTAGAGGCATTGAAAAAGATGGCGACACCTAAAGCTATCGTCAAGCGAGATGGTGAACTAAAAGAAATTCCATCTGAACAAGTCGTTCCAGGTGATATTGTCATGCTGGATGCAGGACGTTATATCCCATGTGATTTACGGCTTATCGAAACCGCAAATTTGAAAGTTGAAGAATCTGCTCTAACTGGTGAATCCGTCCCTGTTGATAAAGATGCAATTTACCACCCTTCTATGCAAAGCGATGAGCAAGTACCACTGGGCGATCAAAAAAATATGGCCTTTATGTCGACACTAGTAACATATGGGCGCGGAGTCGGTGTCGCTGTTGAAACGGGAATGAACTCACAAATTGGTAAGATTGCTACCCTTTTACATGAAGCCGACGATGATATGACACCACTTCAAAAGAGCTTAGCACAAGTCGGAAAGTATTTAGGCTTTGTCGCTGTATCTATTTGCGTCATTATGTTTATCATCGGTTTTTTACAAGGACGAGATACTTTAGAAATGTTTATGACTGCTATTAGTTTAGCCGTTGCAGCTATTCCAGAAGGCTTGCCGGCTATCGTTTCCATCGTTCTTGCAATTGGTGTGCAGCGAATGATTAAACAAAATGTTATCATTCGTAAACTACCAGCTGTCGAAGCTCTCGGTTCTGTCACAATTATTTGTTCAGATAAAACAGGTACGTTAACGCAAAATAAAATGACCGTTACTCACTTTTATAGTGATAACACATACGACCACTTAGAAAACTTAAATGTAAATAATGATGTACAACGTCTATTGTTAGAAAATATGGTGCTATGCAACGATGCGTCTTACGGTTCCGATTCACAAACAGGGGACCCTACAGAAATCGCCCTTCTTGTTGCCGGAAACACTTTTAACATGCAAAAAGATCATTTAGAAAAGATACATGAACGCGTTAACGAGCTGCCTTTCGATTCAGATCGTAAAATGATGTCAACCGTTCATACATACGATGAAAGCTACTATAGCATGACAAAAGGTGCTATTGATAAACTCTTACCTCGATGTACCCACATATTTAAAAACGGTAAAATCGAGGTTCTAACAGATGCTAATAAAAATCAAATATTAGAAGCTGCCGGGGCAATGTCTCAAGAGGCTTTAAGAGTACTTTCATTTGCATTTAAACAATACAATTCAAACGATGTGGTTATAGATCATCTTGAAGAAAATCTCATCTTTATTGGTCTTGTCGGTATGATTGATCCACCGCGAACTGAAGTAAAAGATTCAATTACAGAATGTAAAAAGGCCGGTATTCGCACAGTTATGATTACTGGTGACCATAAAGATACCGCCTTTGCAATTGCCAAAGAACTTGGCATTGCTGAAGACATATCTGAAATTATGATTGGAACTGAATTAGATAACATTTCAGATACAGAGCTAGCAAGCAAAATTGATCACTTAAATGTATTCGCTAGGGTCTCTCCAGAGCATAAAGTAAAGATTGTAAAAGCATTACGTGCAAAAGGAAATATCGTTTCTATGACTGGTGATGGTGTCAATGATGCTCCATCTTTAAAGCAGGCTGATGTTGGCGTAGCGATGGGCATTACAGGAACAGACGTTGCAAAAGGGGCAGCGGATGTAGTGTTAACAGATGATAATTTCTCATCTATAGTGAAAGCTGTTGAGGAAGGTAGAAATATTTATCGTAACATAAAAAAATCAATTCTCTTCCTACTCTCTTGTAACTTTGGAGAAATTATCGCTTTATTTTTAGCTATTTTACTCGGTTGGGCAACACCACTACGACCTATTCACATTTTGTGGGTCAATTTGATTACAGATACACTGCCTGCATTATCACTTGGGGTTGACCCTGAAGATCCAGATGTGATGAAGGAAAAACCACGACATGCGAAAGAAAGCTTATTTAGTGGTAGCGTTCCTTTTCTTATTTTCAATGGAGTTGTCATTGGACTTTTAACGCTAACAGCCTTTATCATCGGGGCAAAATTCTATACCGGAGATACAAATTTATTTCCTCTTTTCCCAGAGAAAATTGATGAAGATGCTCTATTACACGCTCAAACAATGGCATTTGTCGTTCTTAGTTTTTCTCAGCTCGTTCATTCATTTAACTTGCGTTCAAGAACGAAATCCATTTTTTCAATTGGGATCTTTACAAATAAATATTTAGTCTTCTCCCTTCTTATCGGTGTTCTTATGCAAGTGTGTATTATCTCCATCCCACCTCTTGCAAATATATTCGGTGTACATGCATTAACGATGCGAGATTGGGGATTTGTTCTCTTCTTAAGTATCATTCCACTTGTTGTGAATGAGATTATTAAATTAGTAAAGAGAAACTAAAAGGCAATGAGGATTATTCCTCATTGCCTTTTCATTTATTTCACTATTTGTGGGAGATGTCCCCGCTGATTAAAGTTTCACTTTATCCTTGTAATTCTTTTTTTATGTTCTCTGTTAACGTAGCCATACGCTTGCGGCTTTCTTCGCGCTCACGTTTATTTTGCTCTTCAATTTGTTGTGTTTCTTGCATACCTCTTGAAATAATGTTCCAAGTTTCCTCAAGTGTTTCCATCTTAATACTAGAAGAACCTGATAATCTCGCTACTTCCACACTTTGCGTTGCGATATTTTGTGCATTTTTCTTAAGTAATTCATTTGTGCGGCGATCAAGTTCAGCCATAGAATCTGCAACAAGCTTTTGACGTTTCGCATTTACCGCTTGAATAATACCATTTTTAAAGATAGGAATCGTTGTAATAAATGCTGTATTGATTTTACCAATTAATTTATTATTACCACGTTGAACCATACGAATTTGTGGTGCTGTAAGTAGCGCAACCATACGTGCTTTTTCTAAATCATCAATACGCTGCTCTAAAATTTCAACAGAGTTTTTCAGTGATTCTAATTCAATACCTGCTAATTGGTCATTGTTACGCACACGCTCTTCGTACATTGGAACCAACTCTGTATTTAAACGCTCTAATAACATTTCCCCTGCTACTACATACTTTTCTAAGTCTAAATAATATTTCAAATTTTGCTCATATAAACCATCTAACGTACCGATTGATTTTTTCATTTCATCTTGATACTTTGTAATTTCTACGTATACTTTATCCATTTCGCGACCCATTGTTTGGTACTTACTAAAGATCTGTTCAATCATTTTATCAGCTTTTTTGAACATGCGTGAGAAGAAACCGCTTTTCTCTTCCGCAAAGTCTTTGCTATCGAATCTGTCCATAATTTTACCAAGCTGTTTTAATAATTCTCCAGAGTCTTCTATTTTTGATAAAGACATTGTATGTAAAATTTGATCAGCGAAACGTGAAATTTCCATAGATGGTTCTTTTCCAAGCTCGATTAATTCTAACTGATCTTTAATATCTACTGCATTATAAATACGTTGTACTTCTGCATCTTGTCTAAGTTGTAAACGAACATCTTGTGCCGTTTGCTCATTTAATTCTGTTTTCGAATCTAGTATGACTGGGTTATTCATATGGTATTCTCCCTTTCCTTATAAAAATGGACGAAATAGTCCTTTTATTGTTTGTGATAAATTTTTATAGGCTGATGAACCATGAAACTCAAGATCGAAATTAACTTCTTCAAGCCAATGGGAATCAAATGCTCCTGCTTCAATATACGGTTCGATATCGTTTCTTCCCGTTGGATTGAAATGGAATACATCTACTCCAATTTGATTTAAAAATAGTAATAAAACAGCATCTGAACGGCTTAATTCTCCGCTCTTCTCATTATTAAATATAACAATTTTCGGTACTTCTTGCGAGTAATCAAATTTCTCAAGTTGCTCTAAAATGTTCGGCGGTATTTGAGAAAGCTGTGCGAAAACATACAGTGCTACATCTTGTTTCGTCTCTTTCGCAATGGGTTTACACATTTCACTTTCGCACGTATGGATGATCGCCTCTGCAATACCATGTTGCAATCCTTCTGGCAAACGTTTATGTGGCCACCAATGACTGTTCATAATTAAATCAGGGTGTAATTTCCCCCCGCGGTCTAACGCATCTCGGTAATGATATTGGAAATTCGCTTTTTGTTCTTTCGTAAACGGAAATGTATTAATTAATAAACTGTTATCAAATGATGTAATAGCCTTTAATCGCTGAAAATATTCTTTATCATTTTTTGAGACACCTGATATTTTCGCAAATAAAGAAGGGATATAAATGTGTTTATTTTCAACAAAGAATGTTGGACGCACAAATGCCTTTTCTTTCGTAATTAAAAAGAGTTCATCATACGTTGTTTTGAGCGTACGAGCTACAGGCGTATAGGAACGAAATTGCCATGGCTTGTACAGCAGTGAGTTATCGTGGTGAAGTACTTGTTCAATTTCTTTTGAAGCCTGATACGCTACTGTCGCAACTCGCTCACGGCGGCGATCTGGAAATGGCTCAAGAGAAATGCGACCTGGATGAGACACAACAAAACTTCTTCCTTCCTCATCAACATTCTCAAATCCATCTTTTCCTTCTGGGTGATAATAAAGTACATCGCAACCGAGCATAATAAGAAAGTATAAGAAATATATACGGCTTTCCTGTGCATCACCGTACCAAATAATGCGCGGCATTTGTTTCTTATAATTAATCGTAGAGAACCACTTCGCTACGTAATTGTCACTTAACTTAATCATATCGATTAAGAAACGACGGAACCCTTCTGTTTTTAATGATTGGTTATGTTGTTTTTCATACAATTTCAATACAGAAATAAACGTCGTATGTATATAATGCTGTAAGTCAGGATTGTCTACTTGTGGTAATAGTTGTTTTCCAGACAGATGGGCGACAAGCCTATTTACTGTAAGGCCATTCGGTGCTTCTTGATGTAATGTAAAAACCTCTTGAATATGGCGCAGTTTTTCGGGATCAATCACCTTATTTAAATTTTGTTCATGCAAAACCACGATTCCTTTCACTTCGCTATAATCAAATAGCTCATTGAAATATTCATCTACATCATTAGGAACACCAAGAATACGAGTTGCTATATAACTAAACTTCATCTCATTCTCTGTCAGTTCATATTGTGGGCGTTTTTCTAAAAGCGCTTCAAATTGCTTTAAATCTGATTCGTCTTTTAATGCACATGGTTGAAGTGTAAAACGTGAAAACACAACAGTTCACCTCCAAAAACATTTACTTTTTTTATAAAGTCTCTCTTCTATTATAAACTATTTTTAGTTATAAAAAATGGGCGCTCGCATAACGAGCAAACCCATTTCAATTATTTATGATTATTTTTAGTAGCTGCAACTTCTTCTTTAGCTTGTCCAGAATTCTTCATGTAGTGAAGTATAAACGTTGCTCCAAATGCTACAACTAAAATGATAAAGAATAGCATATGACTTATTTCAATATGAATAACAGACAGTAACATTTTTGCTGCAATAATTAAGATTAAAATATATGCTGTCGTTTCAAGTTCTGGAATACGCTCTAACAATTTTAAGAATACACCAGCGATACCACGCATCATTAAAATACCGAGCATTCCACCTAATAATAGAATCCAAACTTCATTTGATACACCAAATGCAGCAAGTACGCTATCTACAGAGAACGCGATATCCATTAATTCAACCATCGCAACTGTTCCCCAGAAGACGCCAAACATTCTGAAGAGAATACTGTTTTGGTTCATACCATGAGCTTCCTCTTCTTCTGCATTACCTTTTCTTTTATCAATGAAGTATTTAATTGAAAGCCAAGCTAAGTAAAGTGCACCTAACACTTTTACCCAAGCTAATTTAATTAAGAACATTCCAATTCCAATCGCAATAAATCGGAATACATAAGCTCCAATAAGTCCATAGAATAATGCCTTTTTACGTTTTTCTTCCGGAAGGTGTTTTACCATTACTGCTAATACAAGTGCATTATCAGCAGATAACAAACCTTCAAGTACAACAAGTGTACCTATTAATCCCCAAGATACTGGATCTTGCAACACTTTAATCCACATGTCCAAGTCGAAAAACTGAGCATACGTATCAAGGATCCCTTGCAAAATACTCATCTTACCTTTATCCCCTATTCTTTGCTAGATTTATAGAAAGGTCAAAAAAAGGAAACGAATATCGTTTCCCTTCTTATGCATCCAAGCCATACGCTCTTACAAGCGCACCTAAGCCACCTTGGAAACCGCTTCCTACTGCATTAAACTTCCACTGTCCATTATGACGGTATAATTCACAAAAGACAACTGCTGTTTCAATGGAGAAATCTTCCCCTAAATCAAAACGAAGAACTTCTTCACTAGTTTCTTCATTCGCTAAACGAACGAATGCGTTTCCAACTTGTCCAAAGTTTTGATTACGGCCTTCTCCATCATAAATTGTAACTGTAATAGCAATTTTGTGCACATCTGCCGGAACTTTCTTTAAGTCCACAACAAGTTGTTCATCATCGCCTTCACCTTCACCTGTCCGGTTATCCCCTGTATGCAGAACAGATCCACAAGGAGACTGTAAATTATTATAGAAAATAAAATCGGTTTCCTTCGTACATTTTCCGTTCGCATCTAATAGGAATGCTGATGCATCTAAATCGAAATCTGATCCACCGTCATAAGATTTAATATCCCATCCAAGACCAATTACTGCTTTTGTTAAGCCAGGGCTTGTCTTACCTAAATCAATCTTCTGTCCTTTTTGCAATTGAATAACCATTTATATTCACCTCTATATTTTATATCTTTAAAAATATATCCATCAGTAAACACCTGTTTCACCGATGGATATATAAAATCTATTACTCTACATCTAAACCGAAATTATTACATAGAGATGCTAATCCGCCCTGGAACCCACTTCCGATTGCATTGAACTTCCAGTCACCTGCATGACGGTATAATTCCCCTACTACAACAGCTGTTTCAATAGAGAAATCTTCTCCTAAATCGTAACGAATTAACTCTGCATTCTTTTCTTCATCTAAAATACGTACGAAAGAGTTAGAAACTTGTCCGAAGTTTTGGCTACGACCTTCTCCATCGTAAATTGTGATTGAGAAACAAATACGTTCGATATGTGCAGGTACATTTTTTAAATCTACTTTAATCGATTCGTCATCGCCTTCACCTTCACCAGTTCGGTTATCTCCTAAATGCTCGACAGCACCATTCGCACCTTTTGGATTATTATAGAAGACGAAATCCTCTGCACCTGAAACTTTACCGTTAGCACCTACTAAGAAAATACTAACATCTAAATCGAAATCGTTTTGTCCGTCATAACGATTCGTATCCCAACCAAGTCCTACAAGAACTTTTGAAAGACCTGGATTTGTTTTTGTTAAGTCTACCTTTTGTCCTTTTTTCAATGAAATTGATGCCATATTCAATTCCTCCTCGGTTTATTTTATTAATAACGTGATACAATCTCACTTAAGTTTTTATCTTGTGTGCCTTCTCCAACAGCTGAAAACTTCCATTCACTTCCGTGGCGATACATTTCACCTGCAATTAGAGTCGTTTTGCCAGCATAATTATCCGATAAATTATAGCGTGCTAATTCTTCACCAGTTTGCGGGTTTTGAATACGAATATATGCATTACGAATCATCCCGAAATCTTGACGACGATTTACACAGTCATAAATATTTACAACGAATACTAAACGATTAATACGGCTTGGAACTTTATGTAATTCTACGAAAATTGTTTCGTCGTCACCAGCGCCTTCACCTGTTAAATTATCTCCTGAATGAATAATACTACCACAAGTAGAAAGTTTGTTTCCGAAGTAAACTAAATCGTTTTTGTTTAAAAAGCGATCCCCTTCTAACATAACAACAGATGCATCACAATCTACATTTGGTTTACTTCCAAATAATGAAGACAGAAACCCACCTGATTGTCCAATTGGATCCCAGCCTAAGCCAACCTGTAGTTTTGCTACTTTTGGTTGTCCTTTCGTTAAATCGATCTTTTGACCTTTTTCTAAAATAATAGGCATGAAGTTTCTTCCTTTCTACAAAGCATTTTCCAAATCGGAAAATATTGTATTCTCCCCTTATATTGTAGCATTATTTACCTAGTGATAAAAAGGATAAATTCTCAGTTATATGAAAACATTCATATAACTTATTTATGCTAATGTAAGAAGTGGTAAATAGCACCAACCATTCCTGCGCAATTTCCGTTTTGTGCAAGTTCAATCTCACAATTATTATAAATCTCTTTATTTAAATATTTTTCTACCTCTCCTTTTACTTCTTTTAAGAACTGCTTTCCCCTATCAGTAATTCCTCCACCTATAACAATCATTTCTGGATTAAAAATATAAGCAAGGTTACTAATTCCAATCGCTAAATGTTTAAAGAAAACCTCAACTGCTTGCGTAACTTCTCTATCTCCTTTATCATACAGTTCGAAAATCGTTTTTCCATTCCAATCACTTTCACCTTTATATTTTCGCACAAGACAAATTAACCCTGAAATGGAAGCGACCTCTTCAAACGGCCTTCCTTCTATCAACATATTTCCCCATTCGCCAGCACTAAACGAATGCCCCCTATATAAATCTCCATCTATAAAAATTGCTCCTCCAATACCAGTTCCAAGAGTAAGCATAATAAAATTTCTTTTTCGGTTTCCAATACCTTTCCATTTCTCTCCCAAAGCTGCACAATTCACATCATTTTCAATGGACACCGGAACTTGTAATACCCTTTGCAATCTATCAATAATAGGAATAGTCGCGTAGTTCGGAATATGCTCCACCCCTCCCGTTACAACCCCTTTATGAATATTAACAATTCCCGCAGTACTAATACCAATTCCCGAAATCGTATGCTCATTCATTAATTTTTTGGATAGAAGAATAAGTTTTTGAATGATTTGTTCCCCGCCCAAATGAATTTCTGTTGAAACTGTTTTATGCTTTAATACCGTCCCTGTTTCTGAAACAATCCCATATTTAATTTGCGTACCACCAATATCAAATGCAATATATTCTTTCATCTGCTGTCACTTCCTCTACTGTAATGAGTGTAAAATTCCCACCACTCTACTATTATAAAGAATTTACACTAACTCTTTTCTCTCTTCAGAAATACACCACCTTTTTCTATATATAGTTTTTTTTGCATAAAACTCTTTTTCCTATGAAATATTACAAAGGGATGTATTTTAGATGGAATATTAATTTTCAGGAGGAAATCAATGACAAAAATCTTCATTTTAGCATCAACTCTTTCTTTATCTTTTTTTAGTGGTTTAAATATCGGTAATGCAGCAACAGACAACTTCTCTCCAGTAACAAATGCGATTGTACAAAATAACGATCATTTAGCAGAAGGCAACTCAAAAGATAATAATAAACCACCAGAAAACAATGGTTCTCAGGACGATAGTGGTTCTGGCGGCAATGACTCGGGTGGCAACGGTTCTGGTGGCAATGGCTCGGGTGGCAATGGTTCTGGCGACAACGGCTCTGGCGGCAGCGGTTCTGGCGGCAATGGCTCGGGTGGCAATGGTTCTGGCGACAACGGTTCCGGTGGTAACGGTTCTGGTGGCAATGGTTCTGGCGGCAGCGGTTCTGGTGGTAGCGGTTCTGGTGGTAGCGGTTCTGGTGGTAACGGTTCTGGTGGTAACGGTTCTGGTGGTAACGGTTCTGGTGGTAACGGTTC
>NZ_NJGF01000022.1:0-83753 GCF_002209985.1 Bacillus sp. K2I17 | reverse complement strand
TCGCAAGGAAATAATGGGAATGGTCAAGGAAACAACGGAAGAGAATCGCAAGGAAATAATGGGAATGGTCAAGGAAACAACGGAAGAGGGTCCCAAGGGAATAATGGACATCAGCAAGAGAACAATGGCAGAGGGTCTCAGTAAGGAAAGCTCCTACCACATAATATATAGTGGAAGAAAAATCTATAGAATATTGAACGGAGGGGAGATTCCTTCCATCTGAAGATATTTTTTAACATTTTTTTAAAATGACGGACATAAAATCGTATATCCTTTCGAATTATATATATGGATATCATTAATGTTTATATAAAAGGGGAGAAAAAATATGAAAGAAATGTATGAAGAAATCACTGAAGTATTGAAGGTATTAGCACATCCTGTCCGTTTATCATTAGTAAAAATAATGCTTGCAAAAGGTCCTATTAACGTAACGACAATGTATGAAACATTACAAATGCCTCAAAGTACAATTAGTCAACATTTATCTAAACTAAAAGCTACTAAAGTCGTTACAGGTACTCGGAAAGGATTAGAAATTTATTATGAGGTAACTGACAATCGCACAAAATCAATATTAGCATGTTTAGTTTAAATACTGATTGTCTAGACATTAAGAAGAGGATGCTAAAGTAATTGTGTGACTACAATTTTTAAGATTTTATACAAAAGTAATATGTATAAGTGTATGTGATTTTCTTACTAACATAAGTTGTATGTAGACTGGTTATTAATTTGTTATACATCTTAGTTAGATTATTTTATTTATTTAATAATATTGTATGATCTTCACCTTGTTAAAATTAACAAGGTGAAGGATTATTCATGTACACATGAAATATTTTATAAAGAGTACGACTTTACTCCAAAGTTACATTTTTAGTTTTTTATCTATAGATCTAATACTAAAGGGAAAATAACTGAAATATAAATGTAATTGAAAGGAGTGGAGTAACAATGGAGGTAAGCCTTTTTTTAGGATTTTTTTGGGGGTGGATAACGGTTATCATCTCAGGAATACTTTTTGTGCGACCATCTATACTACGTGAACTGAAAAAATTAGTGGTAGAAGACAGAGGATTTGGAATTATGTATGGCTTTCTATCAATTTTCCTAGGATTAGGTACTGTTATTCTACATAATGTTTGGGAACTTAATTGGCAGGGACTCATTACACTTATTGCATGGCTCGCACTATTAAAAGGGATTTATGTAATTGCATATCCTGAACCATCCAAGAAAACCGATTTCGAAGTAAGGGTACTATCTACTCGTATAGTGCTTGCTATCCTTGGTGCTTTATCTTTATGGATGCTTATCATACTTTATATGAAATAGAGACAAATATTTTTGATTATGGGAGTATGTAGGTGGGGAGTTTTGGGTAGTCCTTTGGAACGGGATTTTATAGTTAACTGTAAGTGTAGTGTTTATTCCGTTGTAGATATGTTTTTATAAATAGTGAGATGGGCAAAACGAAGAGAGTCCTAAATAAATAGGATTCTTTTCGTTTTATAAAAGTGAATTTATCTTGTATCACTAATACAATTGATAATCATTTTTCTGGACTATTCGCAGTTTTAATGAAGTAGTAGTGGTTGTAACTCGACTTCAAATAATTCGCTTTCAATTTCATTAAGTGCATACATTGATACAGGATGTGGAGAGGTATTAGATAAGACTTGTGATGAAAGAAGTTCTCCTGATGATGAGTAAAATGTAACAAACACTTGAGAAAATGGAGGGACCATAATGATTACACGGTCAGTTTTTTGTAACGTATTAACCAACTCCAAAATAATATAGTTTTATAAAAATCAAAAAACAATAGATAAATATAAAGATATTATTATGGGTACTTTTCCGATAGTGAATTAAGCAAATTAATAAACTCTTTATTTTATTGTAAATAGTTTAAGAGCACACAAATATGCGTGCTCTTAGAATAGAAAGGTAGTTTTCTATGAGTAGGGAGTCCCCATACAATAAAATATGCTTGTCCAATTTAAATGTGAGAAGTTTTTTATAAAAATTCTATTTGGTAAGTCTATGTGAAAAATCACCTTGTACAGGAACTCTTTGCAAAGTATTTTGTCTGCAGTCATGATTATTAAAGTTGATGAGAGCTGTTATCCGAATAATAAAACCACATCTCAAATTGTTGACTATATGTCTAACAACTAGGATGCGGTTCAATGAATAAAAAGTGTCCGAATAAAATATAAGGTAAAAAGTATAGGATACTTTTGTTATAAAGAGTATTTGTAGATGAATGTTATTGTTTTTTACTTTTGAAAGATTTGGGCTTCTAAATTACGAGTTGTTGGAGTACCTCTAATATAAAATTTCAGTAGAAATATTGAACTACTAATATGAATGTAGAAGATTTAATAAAGACGGTAATGTTCTTTTAGTCATGTAATCTTTTCATTTGATGATCTTTTCCCCATTCACATAGTTCATCCATAATTTGCATTAAAGATTTCCCGTATTCGCTTATTGTGTACTCAACCTTTGGTGGTACTTCTTGATATACAGTACGATGGATAATCCTATCAGCTTCAAGTTGGCGAAGTTGTTGAGTTAGAACTTTTTGCGTAATGTTTGGGATTTCTCGTCGGATTTCGTTTGTTCGCATTTTTCCATCCATCAACACACATAAAATATGAACTTTCCATTTTCCGCCGATTACATCGAGTGTCGTTGCAATTGGGCAGTCTTCATTTTGATTCATATAACACCTCCACAGGTACTTTAAGGTTCCTATAGCACTTTAAAGTACGTACTTTTCAATTATATGTGACTCACTCATACTAATACGTAAAGGATTGAATAATTTAAAAAGGGGATGGAAGATGATGAGAACACTTGTAATTGTAGCACACCCTGATATTGAAAAATCAAAAATTAATAAAAGATGGATCGAAGAACTTGAGAAACATTCGGATGAAATAACGGTGCATGAATTATATAAAGCGGTACCGAATTGGGAGTTTAATATTGAGGAAGAGCAAAAGCTATTAGTAGAACATGACAGATATATATTTCAATTTCCGCTTTATTGGTACAGTTCACCACCATTATTAAAAAAATGGTTTGACGATGTATTAACATATGGATTTGCGTACGGATCAAAAGGAGATAAAGTGAAAGGGAAAGAATTTGGTCTAGCTATTTCTATAGGTGGATTAGAAAAAGACTATAAAAATAGCGGAATTACAATGGATGAGTTAACGAAACCATTTCAAGCTACGTGCTTATATACAGACATGAAATTTATACCTTCATTTTATTTATATGGTGCCGAATATAAATTAAGTGATGAAGAGATTAATAAAAGTGCACCGGAGTATGTGCGCTATGTGATGAATAAGGAGTATTCTAATATATAAGAGGAAATAGCCATTTACTTGTTAAGTAGATGGCTATTTTTATTGATTTTATATTCACTAAGTGTAATCTTTAGTAAATTAATAGTTAATCTGGTAAAATAAAAAACCTAATATATATAAAGGGGAGTTTTACTTGAGAACGATGCAAAAATTATTACAAAAAAGAGCAATGCAATCACCAAATTTGGAAGCGCTTGTAGGGGGAGAGAAAAGGTATTCGTTTCAGCAGTATAATGAACGAGTAAATCAGCTTGCACACTATTTGCTACATAACGGTGTACAAAGAGGGGATCGTATTGGAATACTATGCAAAAATAATCATCCGTTTCCAAGCGTTATGATGGCAAGTTTAAAAATTGGAGCTGTATGTATTCCGCTAAATCATCAGCTTACCGCTTTTGAATTAGAAACGATTGTAAAAGAAGCAAAATTAAAAGTGTTAGTTATTGATGAAGAATTTCATGAAGCTTTAAAGATTGATGCTGTTAAAGAAATTCCTTATGTAATTAAAACGACTGAAGAAGGATTTGGTTCATTTGAATTAACATTACAAGAACAGCCAATGACAGAACCGAATGTAGAAGTTCATGAAGAGGATGATGCGATTTACTTATTTACTTCAGGAACGACCGGACAGGCGAAAGCATGCGTAATTGGACATAAAAACTTACATCATTATTTTGCTGAGATTGCGGGCCAAAGAGAAATTCCTGCAGGTGAGCGCTTTTTATCCGTACATCCATTATTTCATATGAGTGGAGTGCTTTCTATTTTAAATTGTATTTATCATGGTGTTACGATGATCTTTTTAGCTGATTCGAATCCTGCTCTTATTTGGGATAAGATTGAAGAAGAGAAAATTACTACGATGCTTGCGTTCCCAGCTGTTTATAGCTACATGCTTGAGGAGCTAAATAAAAAAGAACGTAACATTTCAACTTTTAAAGTAGCACAAAGTGGTGGTACAAAAGTGCCAGAAACACTTATTCAAAAATATATGGAAAAAGGAATATATATGGTGCAAGGATATGGGAGTACAGAAGGTTGGGTTGTAACTTCATGGCATCCAATGATGGGAAAAGAAAAGATGTCTTCTGTAGGGAAAACTTTGAAACATGTAGAGTTAAAAATTGTTCATCCAGAAACAGGTGATGAACTAACAACAAATGAAGTTGGCGAGATTCATGTAAGAAGTCCATACATGTTTAAAGGGTATTGGAATAATGAAAAGGCGACAAAAAAGGTAGTAAAAGATAATTGGTTTAACATGGGCGATGCTGGCATGATAGATGATGACGGATTCCTGCATATTATGGGAAGATATAAAGACGTTATTATACGCGGTGGTGACAACGTATATCCAGATCAAGTAGAAGATGTTATTCATGAAATACATGGTGTTTTAGAAGTTGCAGTAGTTGGAGTTCCAGATGACTTTTGGGGAGAGATTCCGACAGCGTATATTGTAAAAGATATGCAAACGTCTTTAACGGAAGAAGAAATTATACGGCATTGTAAAGAGAAACTAGCAAGTTATAAAATACCATACGTTGTATTTATGGACAAATTACCGAAAAATGCTTTAGGGAAAGTGTTGAAGAGGGAATTAAGAGAAGGTGTACTTGTAAAATAAAAAACGATTAGATGATGAGGAATCCAGTTATGTACAAAGCATAACTGGATTTTTGTTTGTAAAGAACATAATAATTTACTAGATTTTGTATTTTGCGTAAGATAATAAAGAATATTCAATCATTAATAAAAGGAAGAGATATAAATGAAGCTACCGTTATTACAAGTAGAGACAGGGAGGCTCATAATCCGTCCGTTCCAAAATGATGATTATGAAAGTTGGTTAGATGGATTTCATAAGAGGCTACCATCGCAGTATAAATATGACGATGGCCATCAAGTTATGGCATCATCAACAAAAGAATGGTTCACGGAATGGATAAGAGGTTTTGATGAAGCAGCAAATCGAGATGAGATGTATGTATTAGGTATTTTTCGTAAAGAAGATGGGGCTAATATTGGGAAGCTAGAGCTTATAAAAATTTTACGTATGGACTATCAATGGGCGATGATGGGGTATTCCATACATAATCAATACTGGAAAAATGGATATGGTATTGAAAGTGTGAAAGCTGCGTTATCGTTATTTTTTAATAGTCTTCATTTCCATAGAATTGAATTACATATACATGTTGATAATGAGCCATCCGTTCGTCTTGCGGAAAGAACAGGTTTTTCACTTGAATGCAAGAGAGAGGCGTTTTCTTTAGAGAATGGTAAATGGATGGACTTTCTTATTTATTTTAAAAATAAGGAGATGGATATATGAGAGTTCTAATTACAGGGGGAAATCGCGGGTTAGGGTTACAGTTAGTAAAAGTATTTCATGAAAATGGGCATATCGTTTATCCGTTAGTTAGAACTGAGGTTGCGGTAACGCAATTGAAGCAAATGTTTAGTTGTAGATGTTTTCCTATATTGGCAGACTTATCACTTGATGAGAGTACGGAGCAGATTAAGAACCAGCTCGAGGGATATACAGAGTATATGGATCTAGTTATAAATAACGCTGGAATTACTGGAAAGGAGACTGAGATTTTACATACAAATTCAGAAGAGTTAACGGACTTATTTAATATTCACTGCTTAGGCGTAATTCGAGCTGTAAAAGGTACATATGTGGCTTTAGCTAAATCGGATCAGCCGAGAATAATAAATATGTCCTCTCGGTTAGGATCACTACATAAAATGGCGAACAAAGAATTTCCGCAAGGTCAGTTCTCATATTCCTATCGAATTGCTAAAGCTGCGCAAAATATGCTAACACTTTGTTTACAACAAGAGTTTGAGAATAAAGGAATTCGTGTAACGGCAATTCACCCAGGAAAATTAAAGACTGATATTGGTGCCTTTGATGCGAATATGACTCCGGCTGAAGGAGCGCAAAATATATATGATTGGGTAATTGATTCAAATGAGGACGTTTCAGGGAAGTTTATTGAGCCAGGTGTGGGGGAATTGAAGTGGTGATATGCGATCTTACAATCATTCAGAATTTATTTGGCCCTTCTAAAAAAGTATTAAATGGCTTGCCAAATGCAGTAACGATTGAAGAGATAGAAGAAGATTTCTTTTATAACGTACAAACATATAAAGAAAAGATAAGTAGATTTGAAGAGATTTGTTTTGACTGGGAGTTAAAAAGAGCGAGTATTGTATTAAATAAAAGGTTTAGTAGTTATAACTCAAGTGTGAGGGTGTTACTTGATGCGGATTTTTCTTTACATGCAGCAAAGATAGAAGTGTGTAGAGAGTTAGACGATGTAGAGGCACTTGAAAAACAATTTACATACCGTTCAATAGAAGAAACTTTATCGGCAAAAGATTTTAAATCCATTTGGGAGCAATGTATGTTGAACTCAGGAAACCAAACTTCAATTTTAAATATTGATGAGCATTTTTATTCAGTGCAAACAGAGTTAGGTAAAGGCTGGGAGAAGTCATGCATTGTTTTTTATGATAAAAATGATCCGATTGGTTTGTTCATACCGCATATAGAGTCTGGAACGGAAAATGAAGGACGATTATTTTACTTTGGGGTAATGCCTCATTATCGCGGGAAAGGAATCTCTTCCCAAATGCATCTTCAATCGTTACATATGTTAAAGGAAATGGGTGCTACTTATTACATCGGAAGTACACATACTTCAAATGAAAAGATGCAGAGGGTATTTTGGAGAAATCGTTGTTCGGTGAAAACGGAGATAGAGCTTTATTATAAAATTTTTAAAGAAGGTTAGGAGAAAAGAAAATGAAGACTATAAAGGTATTTCATTACGAGGCATTTACGAATAAACCAAATATGGGGAATCCAGCAGGTGTTGTATTAGAGGCGGATGGATTAACAGCAGGGGAAATGCAGCGTATTGCTGAAAAAGTTGGATTTAACGAAACGTCTTTCGTTCTTTCTTCAAAAGTAGCAGATTTAAAGGTTCGCTATTTTACCCCTCGTTTTGAAATGGATTTATGTGGTCATGGAACAGTTGGAACAATATTTGCCTTGTGTGAAAGAGGTTTATTAGAAGAGAAAACAAGTTTTACGATTGAAACGAAGGCAGGGGTTTTAGCAATACAAATAGATGTAAATGAAAAGGGAGAAACCTTTATTAAAATGAGGCAGGCTACACCTCAGTTTAAAGAATTTGCATGTTCAAAAGAAGAATTAGCTCATAGCATTGGTTTGGACGTAAATGATTTAGATGTAAGTTTACCGATTGTATATGGAAGTACAGGAAACTGGACTGTAATTGTACCGGTTAAAAATCTAGATGTATGTGAGAGAATGAAGCCTAACAATGAGATGTTTCCATCGGTATTAAAAGAAATACCTAACACTTCTATTCATCCAGTTTGCTTAGAAACTTATGATGAACAGGCACAAATGCATGGGCGTCATTTCTCATCGGCTTATGCTGGAACGATTGAAGATCCAGTGACAGGAACAGCTTCAGGTGTAATGGGAGCGTACTATGCGATGTATTTGGAGAAAGGTTTTGACCATAAAATGGAATTAATCGTTGAACAAGGACAGGAAATGAATAAAGATGGCCGTGTAACGGTATATGTAACGAAAGATGTAGAAAATGAGAAATTACAAATAGATATTGCTGGAACAGCGGTGTATGTGAAAGAGTTTAAAGTTTCAATATAAAGTGAAACTTTAATCAGTGGGGGTCTTACTGCCCGTTAATGTGGGATAAAAAAAGAAAGCCCGGAATACATCCAGACTTTCATTATCTGTTCAACACTTCAATATACGAAGCATCTCCAGTTGTTCTTAAAGCAGAGCGGAAATTGTTGTTTTCTAACGTTTTAGCGACTTGTTGTAATTGCTGTGCATCATCATGATGGATAAGTAAGCTGTCAGCACCGCTTTCTTCTATATGAATGTGTTCGACACTTCCAATGGCATCATGTACTGCTTTTAAAAATTCAGGTTTCATATTGTCCTCCTAATATGTATGTAACGTTGTTGTTAGTATTTCCTTATTTTTGAAATATAAAAGTAAATGAATTTTTGTTATATTAAGATTTTGGAAGGGGTTTCCTATTCGTTTGTCAAATAATAGTAAAGTTGTCTTTTGAATTGGGGGGATCTTCGAAATTAAAGGGTGAGAGAATGGACATTTCAATAATTGCTGCACAACTAGTTAAAGAGAAAGTTATTTCACATGCTCCAAATAGCGTAAAAGCGTTGAACGGAGGAACGACAAGTACTGTATATTTGTTGGACGAAAAATATGTAGTAAAGCTGAATGAAGCGGAAGTAATACGTGAAGAAGCTAATTTTCTTTCTTTTTATGAGGGGAATACTTTATTTTCAAAGCTTTTGTATAAGGAACCTTTACATACATATTTCGTGTATTCTTTCCTGGAAAGTAATACTTCGTGTAAACAAGGATATAAACGAAGTACGCTTCGTACACTTGTAAAAGAAGTTATCAATAAGTATAAAATGGTTCCAGAGGCAGAAGGCTGGGGATGGAAAGAAGGTCCGGTTCAATCTTGGAATGAATTTTTAACTGCAAATGTGATGGAAGCTTATGAAAATGTAAGATGTTACATAAGTGAAGAAGAATATAGAACGGTTCTTAAACTAGCAAATAGGGAAGCCGGAGTAAATCAACCCTTTTTATTACATGGTGATTTCGGATTTCATAATTTTATATTCCGGCAGAATAAGTTACATGGAGTAATTGATCCGTTACCAGTCCTTGGAGATCCTTTATATGATTTAATTTATGCGTTCTGTTCAACTCCTGAAGATGTAACAAAAGAAGCAATTGATTTTGCGATGAAGCAATGTGTATTTCATAAAAAAAAAACGAGATTTATACGAGGAGATAGTCATAGGATTATATTTGCGTATAGATACATGTTTAAGACAACACCCGAAAGATTTAGAAGATTACTTAGTAGCTTGGCGTTATTGGATGGACGAAATTGAGCCGGCTTTATAGTACAAATAGTTTGGGGGAGATAGTGAAATGAACATTCTAGAAGCAAAAAGAGATTTAGCACAAAGAACGAAAAGAGGATTTCCAGTTATAATAGCTGGTATTTTATTTTGGATTGTAGCAAGTGTAACGGGTATTCTTCTTTCAGAAAAACAAGTTGTGTGGGTGTATTTAATTGGTATGGGTTGTGTATTTCCTTTTGGCTTAATTATAGCTGCTATATTGAAAATTGATATGTTTGCGAAAGGAAATCCGCTAGGAACTTTAGCTGGATTAATTGGCGGGATAAATGTATTAAATATTCCGTTTGTATTACTTGCCTATTTTCAATTTCCAGAGTGGCTACCTTTTGTAGTAGCGATGTTAATAGGGGTTCATTTTGTACCGTACGTATGGATTTATGAAAGTAAAAGTTATGGTTTATTGTCAGTAGGGACTGTGCTCGTAACATCAGTTTGCGGGAATCTTTTTGCAGACAATGGATTTACTGCCATTCCATTGGCAGTTACAGTTGTCTACTTACTGACTCTAATCGGTTTATTAATTGAAAATAAAAAATTAGATCATTATCAACAAAAATCAGCTTCATAAAAATATAGGGATAGGGGGAATTATTATGAAAAATTTCGTTTGTACAACGTGCGGCGTACAGTATGCAGCGAGTGTCGAAGAACCGGTAAGTTGTGTTATTTGTGATGAGGAGAGACAATATGTGAATCCGAAAGGACAGTCTTGGACGACTTTAGAAAACTTGCAATCGAGTGGTACATATAAAAATGAAATGATAGAAGAAGAAAATGGGCTTTATAGTATTACGACAAAACCGACATTTGCAATTGGTCAAACGGGATATGTAGTAAAAACGGAAGCGTATCGATTACTATGGGATTGTATTACTTATTTAGATGAAACGACAATTGAGAAGATAAAGGAGTGGGGCGGGTTAGATGCGATAGCGCTATCTCATCCTCATTATTATTCAACGCAAGTAGAATGGGCAGAAACGTTTGATGTACCAATCTATATACATGAAGACGATAAAGAGTGGGTAGTACGCCCGAGTAGTCGTATTATTTATTGGTCTGGCGAGTCTTTACAATTAGCGGACGGAATTACTATTCATCGTCTCGGAGGACATTTTAGCGGCGGTTCTGTATTACATTGGGAAGAAGGAAATGGTGGGAAAGGTATTTTATTAACAGGTGATATTATTCAAGTCGTAGCGGATCAGCAGTGGGTGAGCTTCATGTACAGCTATCCAAACTTAATTCCATTACCGGCGAGAAAAGTGGAGGAAATGGCGAATCGAGTGAAGCCGTTACAATTTAATCGTTTATATAATGCTTTTCACCGAGTAGTGAAAGAGAATGCAAATGAGGCAGTGGAACGTTCTGCTGAAAGATATATTAAGGCGGTAGAAGGAAAGTTGTTTCGTACGTAAAAGGAGAGTTAGCTCTATGAAAACGTTAGTATGCTTTGGTGATAGTGTTACAGCTGATGAAACGTTTTTTGATGGAACACCGAGGTTAACACCGCGTTTGCGGGAGATGTTTCCAAATTGGAAGGTGGTAAATGCGGGGGTTCCGGGTGATAATACGTTCGATGCGTTACATAGGATTGAAGAGGATGTACTATCACATAAACCAGACTTTGTAACAGTTTTTCTTGGTACGAATGATTCGGTATTATTCGATCCAGTACCATTACAAGTATACAAAGATAATTTAGGGAAGATTGTAAGTATGATTTCACCAGAAAAGATATTACTTATTAGTCCTGCGCCAGTTGATGAAGAACGTCAGCATAATAGAACAAATAAAGTACTTGGTCAGTATGCAGACGTAGTAGAGGAAGTGGCGAAGGAAACAGGAAGTTATTTTTTAAATTTATATGTTGAAATGATTCAAGAGCCTCATTATAAAAGATTAGTAGAAGATGATGAAAAAGACGGTTTGCATTTTGGTCGACAAGGTTATGAATATGTAGCGGAGTTAATTGGTAAAAAGTTAAAAGGGATTTTGTAAGAAGCAAAGTGTGCGCGCTTTGCTTTTTTTGTCCGCGTATTTCCTCCTACAATGTTGCTGTGTTCAATGCAGTAGCCTTTATTATGCTAAACATGTCGGGAAGAAATGAATAAAGTGGAATATAATTTATTTCGCTAATGGAATGCATCCAAGACTTAACAGTTGATTAATAGAACTGTAAAGTTTAAAATTACAGTATAGTTTTTAGAAGTGAGTTGCTATTGTTTGTAAAAAACAGATAAATTAAATATTCTCGAATAAAAAATATAACGTGTATTTCATTCTAAACTGTAATTTTTTTTAATACATTTCAATAATCTATATAATAATTTAAAAAGTAAAGGAGTGTGTGTAAAATATGGTGATTTTATATACGACAGCAAGCTGTAGTTCGTGCCGAAAAGCAAAAGCATGGCTTGAAGAACATCAAATTGATTATACCGAAAAAAATATCGTATCAAATTCGCTTACAGTTGATGAACTTAAATCCATTCTTCGTTTAACTGAAGATGGTGCTACCGAAATTATTTCAACTAGATCTAAAACTTTTCAGGAATTAAATATAAATATTGAGGCGCTTTCGCTTAATGAGTTTTATAAATTAATAATTGAGTATCCTCAAATGTTACGTCGTCCAATTATGCTGGACGAAAAAAGATTACAGGTTGGTTTTAACGAGGAAGAAATTCGCAAATTTTTACCGCGTAGCGTTCGAACATTTTTGAATATTGAATTGCAAAAAATGGCTAATTAATAAGTAATATTTTGAAAGGAGGAAATAGAAGTGATTGAAGTATGTGTTACAGTTAATTATAAAGATAGAAACTATCACACAAATGTTATTGTGAGTAAAGATACGATTTGGACAAAAATTAAACAATTGGCAGAAGAACAAGTTAAGAAACAGTGGACTGTTTAAATTTATTTGCAACTTAAAAAGCTACATGAAGTTAGGAGATATAGGGGAGTTCTGATAGAATATAAAGGGATTTATTTTTTCATGCTAAGCATGATTCTTATATATTTTAACGTTTGACTAACCTATCTGTAATATTTATGGCTACAGTATGTTACTAAGCGAGAAATCATATTTTTTATCGTAGGAGGACAACGATGAACAGCGACTTTACCTTGGCCATTCACAGTTTAACTTATTTAGCTTTACAGCCAGATCGGATGTCAACAAGTAATGCTATTTCAGAAAGTGCAGGTGTTCATCCAGTACGCATTCGCAAAGTGCTAAGTTTGTTAAAAAAACATAAGTTTATACAATCAAAAGAGGGAACTGGTGGAGGTTTTATTTTTGCCCGTGATTTAAGTGAAATTAATCTTTGGAATATGTATCAAATAACCTCTGAAGGTGCATTGCAGCCGAAGTGTCCAGAATCAAATGATCAGTGTATTGTAGGTTCGAACATGCGGAAAGTTCTTTTTGCTATTTTCTTAGGTGCGGAAGAACATCTAGGTGAATATTTAAAGAATTATACAATGAAAGAAGTTGTTGACCTTATTAATCAAGAACGTTAAGCGGCTTAATTATTATGTAGCCGTGAGTTCTTAAAAAACAACTGTAATAAAAAGAATTACAGTTAAAGTTAGTTTTTATATCTTTTTTATCGTTACAAAAAATATTTATAAGAAGGTGAAAAGTATGATGTCAAATAATAATCATGTTTTAAAAGTGGGAGATTGGGTTCGTGGAATATCAAATGAGGGTGAATTCATAGTTGGTTACATTGTATCACTTGATGAAGTGGAAGATGTAGTTACAGTTAGCATTGTGAAACGTGACGACAAGTACACAATGAACGAAGCGATTTTACTCTTTAGTAAACACGTTAACAAACTCCCTGAATCAAAAGTAATAAATAAGGAGCAAATCCTTTATCTTATAGACCTTGCATTATTAACAGGGGATGAAGAATGGTTTATTGAGCTCTCTGCAAAATTAAACTTGATAAAAGAGCTAGTTAATGAGGGGTTTTAAAGATTACATTATTCGTATTTAATAGGTTTAATGGTGTAATAATCAATAATATCATCTCTTTTGTTGCATTTTAATAAAAGAGGTGATTGATGGTATGAAAATAAAAATAATTAGCATCATATATCTTCTGAGTTTTTTATTACCCTGTATTTCTGCTCAAGCAATTGGAAAAAGTGAAAATGAAATCAACGAATATTTTGACATAGATTTAACTGGTTATGAACTTTATTCGTTTGGTGACTTTAATCAAATAGGTTATAAGATAACGCCGCTTACTCAACTGTTTTTAGGTATAGTTCAAACAGAAGGTGAATGGATTGATGAACCACGATTATATATTAAGGGGACTAAAGGTTATTTTCATCTTTGGAAAGAGGATGGTACGAATGTTCTTTATACCGTTGAACAGAAAAGTGGTTTTTGGAAAATTATAAATGTAAATAGAAAAAGGATTAACAGAATACCTGTACCAAAAAAAATTTAAAAGAAGTAGTAATTAATCTTTTATTAGAACCAATAAGTAAAGAAGTTGAAAAATATTATAAGGAACCGAAGCTTTGGTACCGGGGTTCTGAAAAAATTGTTGAAATAACAAAAGACGAAGCAAATTATATTTTCTATGTAACTGTGCAAATTCAAACTTTTGAAGGGGCACACAATCCGCCTTATGGAGAGGACACAATTACTTTTCGTATAAAAGGAAATGAAATAAAACCCATTCAATACAAACATAGAAATATCCCTGAAGAAGATTTGAAAAAACTAAAATTAAGATGACATTGAAGTGATTCGTTTGCCTACACCTAACAATGATAATGATGTAAATAAGCTGTCCATATATGGGCAGCTTATTTTATTTTTTCGTTTAGCGAAGATTTTTGCGAAATGTTAGCGGTTCTCTTATTGTCATCAAGTTAAAATATGTATTTTCCTAAAAATGTATATGAATGCAATATTGATAATATATAACCTAAAAATTGGTTTATGCATTTAAAAAGAAATTTCTTTTTAACCACGTTAATTATTTATTAGAATATCTTTTTAAAATCAAAATAAAATTTTTAGATAAAGAAGAATATAAAAATTTTTAAAATGAGTATCTTGAATAAACAATATTTTACTGTGTTTTTTGCTGATTAATTCCGTTATAAGCGATAGGAACAAGGGTTGCATGCTAACTGTAAATTATTATCCATGTAAAATTATATCCATTGAATATTTCTGAAAATATAAAAATATTAATTTTATAAATATACACGTTATAATGAGGGCGTCGAGAGAAATTTTATGATCTCTGGAGAAAATATAAAAAATGCGATTAATAGAAAGAAAGGCGTGTGATTAGAGGCGAAATGTATGTAAAGTGCTTCAGTGGCTTGTGTAATCAATACCATAAATGCTGCCGAAGTTATGAAAGTGATGTATAGAATTGAGAAAGAAATGCCTCATAAATGAAGAGAGGCCGGTTTATCTAAAATTACTGTTACAAGTAAGTAAGAGAAACCATTAAAGTAACACACTGTTATTAGAAATGTTGCAACGTATTTATGAAGTCTATTCAATATTGTTCTCTTAAGCGGTCTTTATATAAAGAGCGGATAGTACGAGTAAACTTTTTTGTGAACGCTAACATTTATGTTAGGACGCTAACTAGCGAATGTTTCAATTTGGATTCATTATGATGAAGGACATACAATGTGGGGCAACTTGTAAGGAATTTATTTTCCGAAAAAAGGGAATGTTCGTTAGCTATAAAGAGATACGCAAGAATAGGATACAAGGGGGAGTTATTATATGAACGGGAATACTGCAAAGAAAATAGAAGTTCAAGCTGAAAATATCGCACTAGAAAATGAGCAATATGCAGATCCGAAAAAGTGGCATAAGCAGGATACTACATGGGCATTGAGCCTATTTGGAACTGCAATTGGAGCAGGGGTGCTCTTTTTACCGATTAATGCAGGTTCAGGTGGTTTATTATCATTACTACTAATTACATTGCTTGCATATCCAGTTATGTATTACTCACATAGGGCACTTGCTAAAATGATATACGCTTCTAATTCTGCTGATGAGGGGATCACAGGTACAATTAGAGAGTATTTCGGAAATAAAGCAAGTATCATTTTTAACATCGTATATTTCGGTTCAATTTATACAATCGTGCTAATGTATTCGGTTGCGCTTACAAATACTGCAAGTAGTTTTATCGTGCATCAATTGCACATGCCAGAGCCTCCAAGGGCTATTTTATCACTTGTATTAGTTCTTGGTCTTATCGCTATACTGAATTTTGGTCAAGATATTACCGTAAAGATCATGAGTATGCTAGTGTATCCTTTCATAGCTTCTCTACTTTTTATCGCAATATCTTTAATTCCACAGTGGAATACGTCAATGCTTAGCTTTTCAGCTGTTTCTACTGCTTCAACAGGAACAGGATATTTTGGAACGATACTGTTGATTCTACCAATCATCGTATTCTCATTTAATCATTCACCTATGATTTCATCATTTGTTGTAAAACAGAGAGCTACGTATGGAATAGAAGCTACTGATGCTAAATGTGCGCAAATACAAAAAGTTTGTTATATCATGACATTCGCTGTAGTTATGTTCTTCGTTTGGAGTAGTACATTAAGCTTGACTCCAGAGGATTTAAAAATGGCAAAAGAGCAAAACTTATCAATCCTTTCATATCTTGCTAATGAGCTTAATTCACCTGTAATTACGATTGCAGCTCCAATCATTGCTTTTGTGGCTATTACAAAATCTTTCCTTGGCCATTATATCGGAGCATTTGAAGTAATGCGTGACATGATTATTAAGTTCGGTAAATCACGTGGAAAAGTTATTGAAGAAAAAACAATTAAAACAATCGTCCTTACTTTTGTTGTATTATCATGCTGGTTTGTTGCTTATACAAATCCAAGTATTCTTGGACTTATTGATTCTCTAAGCGGTCCATTAGTTGCTGCTATCTTATGTCTATTACCGATGTATGCGATTCAAAAAGTACCAGTACTAGCTAAATACAAAGGGAAAATGAGTAACGTATTTGTTATTATTGTAGGTGTACTTACTGTTTTAGCAAGTATTAAATCATTATTCTAATTCACGATTGTTAGTTCTAATGCAAAATAGAACGATTTTGGGACAGGTTTCTCCGTTTGGAGAGTCTGTCCCTTTTTAATGCGTTACAGTTTGATCTTATTGATTTTATGAGGGATTCACGCATAATTGTAACTAAGGGAGATGATTTCAGATTGAGTAAACTGAATATTAGTACAATGGTTTCCGGAGATATAATTGTTACTCGTCTTATAGGCAAGATTAAAACAGATGATGTTTATGAATGGTTTAATGGCTTCGAGCAAGTTTGTCAGCAATTCATTTCCGAAGGGCGGAAATACAAATTGTTGATCGATAGAAAAGGATACATACCAGATCACTTTTCTGTTCAAAAAGCATGGAAAGAGAAGTTTTTCAATGAAACGATTTTGAAACACAGTAAGGCAATGGCTTTTCTTCTTGAAGAAGGAGAGATACTGAATTATTTACAACAATCTAATACAAAAAAATCTGTAAAATTTTTCGATGATTATGAACAAGCATTCCTTTGGTTGAATGAATATCCTAGATAAAACTTTTAGTGAACCAGTTGCTTAAGCAACTGGTTTTTTTATGCTTGTAAGTAGTAGCTGGAAGAAAACTTCTATACGAAATGTTTAGCGCTAGAGGACATACATTTTTAGTGCGTTAAATATAATTCATAATAGCAACAAGAAGAAAAGAATACGCTTTACGTTATTAGTTATATGGAAAGTCCGTACGGTAGGGTCGCATAATTTTAAAAATAGCAATGTGGCATAAAGTGAGTAAGGGGGATAAACATATGAGTACTTCAAATTTGAATGAAATAAGTAAACAAATTTTAATAGAGGAGGAAACACTTCAATTTTCCTCTTTTACAAATGAAGATGCACTGCAGATAGGTTTATTTATCGTTGAAACAGCGAAAAAGGAAGGGAAATTGATTGCTGTTGATATAGCGAAAAATGGTGTGCAATTATTTCATTTCAAGATGACGGGGACAACTGAGGAAAATACGAAATGGATTGAGCGTAAAAAACGAGTTGTTTCTTTGCACAATCATAGCTCGTATTATATGCAAATACAAAGTGAAATAACGGGTGTTCCATATAATGAAAAGTATCTTTTAGATAGGTCGGATTATGCTGCGTTTGGTGGTTGCGTTCCTGTGCAAATAAAAGATGTAGGAGTTATTGGAATGATAACAGTTTCAGGGTTACCACCAGAAGAAGATCATGAATTAGTTATAAGGGCAGTTAAAAATCATTTAAAGCAATAATAAAAAGGAAAAACCGAACAAGAATATGTTCGGTTTTTCCTTTTTATTATTCAGTTCATGAACATATTTTTAATAAGATGTTACGAAATGAAAAATCTTTAATTCAAGACACTTTCCTTGACGATAATAATCTATGTAGTTAATATGATAGACATAAAATAACTTAATTACTTTTTGTAATCTAGTTATTTTATGTAAGTATAACTGAGTAAGTAGGATGTGGGGAAAATGCTTTGAATTGCCACTATTAATATTGGGGACAATTAGAAAGCGACAAATATAAAAAATTAGAAGTTAAGAAGTAAGATTGGATCAACAATAATAGTAGCTTCTGTACAATGCATTCTTACTATATTGGCAATGACTATACATCACGAGGAGGACTGAAATTGGAATCGATGACCTTTGTTTTATTTGGAGCGACAGGGGATTTAGCGAAAAGGAAAATTTACCCCGCGCTATATAACTTATATAGAGATCAAAAGCTTCCAAAGCCAATATCTGTTATCGGGCTTGGAAGACGTGAAGTATCTCATTTAGATTTTCAAAAAAGAGTAAAAGAATCCATAGAAACTTTTTCTCGTCGCAGAGAAGAAGGTACTCCGAAAATAGAAGATTTTTTAGAGTATTTTCGTTATTGTCCGTTAGATGTGAATAAGCCAGAAGATTATAAAAGGTTATTACAAGTAGTTCATGAAAGGGAAGAAGAACAAAATATACAAGGGAATAGAATGTTCTACCTTTCAGTTACTCCTGACTTCTTTGAGACCATTGCTTTAAATATTAAAGAAAGTGGACTTGATAAAACAGATGGATGGAAGCGTCTAATGATTGAGAAACCGTTTGGTCATGATCTTACATCTGCCCGAGAGCTGAATGATAAGCTTAGTCGAACGTTTGAAGAAGACGAAATATACCGTATTGATCATTATTTAGGTAAACCGATGGTTCAAAATATTGAAGCACTTGAATTTGCAAATCCTGTTCTTCAATCGATTTGGAATAAAGAACATATAGCGAATGTACAAATAACAGCTAGTGAAACGGTTGGGGTAGAAGAAAGGGCAGCATATTATGATCATGCAGGAGCCATTCGCGATATGGTTCAAAATCATATGCTGCAAATATTAATGATGACTGCTATGAATCTGCCGGAAAAGATTAATGCATGTGAAATTCGTGAGGAAAAACGAAAAGTGATGGAGACTCTTCGTAAAGTGAAAAAAGAAGACGTTCAGAACCATATCATTCGCGGACAATATGCTTCAGGGGAGATAAAAGGACAACAAGTTGTGGCGTATAGAGAGGAGCCAGGAGTAAATCCTTCTTCTCAAACAGATACATTTGTTGCGGCTCGCTTATGGATTGATAACCCATTTTGGACTGATGTTCCTTTTTACATACGAACAGGAAAAAGAATGAAAGAAAAGTCTACTCGTATTGTAATTGAGTTTAAAAATACATTAAAACAGCAGTATCAAGATAGTAATCCAAATGCAGCGCCTAATTTGTTAATCATTGAAATTAGCCCAAATGAAAATGTTTCACTCCAATTAAATAGTAAAAATCCATTGAACAATGGAGAGCTTGAACCGATCCGTATTCATTTTACTTGTGAGCAAACAGGTGTGGGAATACCTGAAGCTTACGAAAGGCTTATCTATGATGCTGTATGTGGAGATTCTACATTCTTTGCACACTGGAGAGAAGTTGAATTGTCATGGGAATGGGTGCAGCCAATACTTGAAGCATTCGAAGAAAACTTGTTACCACTTCATGAATATAAGTCGGGTTCGTATGGTCCAGATGCTGCGAATGCTCTATTACAAGAAAGTGAGTTTAAATGGTGGTTAGATGAGGAATTGAAAAAATAAGTACATTCTTACATGAAGGTATTTCATACGTTTCTTTATATGTAAAACAATATGACAAAAAGATATTCATCATTTTATTAACATGTATTTATGATGAAAGGTAATTCAAGGAGGAATTATATTATGAGAGTAGGATTAATTGGTTTAGGTAAAATGGGATTAAATTTAGGGAAGAATTTAATGGATCATAAACATGAAGTAGCTGCATTCGATTTAAATACGAGTGCGGTGGAAGAAATGAAAGAGTATGGTGCTACAGGTACGTCTAGTTTAAACGAACTTGTGCAATCATTGGAATCACCAAGAATTCTTTGGGTAATGGTTCCGCACGCTGTTGTTGATTCTGTTATTAATGAGATCACTCCGCTTTTATCAAAAGGAGATATTTTAATTGAAGCTGGTAATTCACATTATAAAGAGTCTATTCGCCGATATGAGCAACTAAAGAAAGATGGCATTCACTTTATGGATGCAGGAACTTCTGGCGGAATGGAAGGTGCGCGTAATGGAGCTTGTTACATGATCGGAGGAGATCAAGAAGCTTGGGACATCGTTGAACCTATCTTCCGTGATACAGCTGTAGAAAATGGATTCTTATATGCAGGAAAAGCTGGTAGCGGTCACTTCTTAAAAATGATTCATAACGGAATTGAATACGGAATGATGGCTGCTATTGGTGAAGGGTTTGAGGTTTTAGAGAAGAGTGAATTTGATTACGATTATGAAAAAGTATCAAGAGTATGGAACAACGGTTCAGTCATTCGTTCATGGTTAATGGAATTGACTGAAAACGCATTTTCTAAAGATGCAAAATTGGATGAAATTAAGGGCGTTATGCATTCTTCTGGTGAAGGAAAATGGACAGTAGAAACAGCATTAGACCTTCAAACAGCAACTCCTGTTATCGCAATGTCTCTATTAATGCGCTACCGCTCATTAGACAATGATACATTTACAGGAAAAGTTGTAGCAGCACTGCGTAATGAGTTTGGTGGACATGCAGTAGAAAAGAAATAAATATCTTAAAATTATAACTCGTTAACGTTTAAAAAATGGAGGGAATGAATTATGAAGTTTTTTATTGATACTGCAAATCTTGAGGACATAAAAAAAGCATATAAACTTGGAGTTTTAGCCGGCGTTACAACGAATCCTTCTTTAGTAGCGAAAGAGGGCATTAAGTTTGAAGACCGTATTGCAGAAATTTGTCAGGCAGTGCCTAAAGTTGAATCTGTTTCGGCAGAAGTAACTCCAGATGTTGTTGCAGCTGAAGAAATGATCGCACAAGCAGAAGAACTGATTAAAATTAACGGTGGCGATAAAAACATCACGATAAAACTTCCAATGACGCTAGCAGGATTAGAAGCTTGTCGTTACCTTACTGAAAAAGGTGTGAAAACGAACGTTACCCTTATTTTCACTGTGAACCAAGCCCTTTTAGCTGCTAGAGCAGGTGCAACGTATGTTTCACCATTTTTAGGTCGCCTAGATGATATTTCTGAAGATGGCGTACTATTAGTTGCTAAAATAGCTGAATTGTTCGATATTCATCAATTAGATACACAAATTATTGCGGCTTCTGTTAGACATCCAGACCATGTCACTCGTGTAGCAATGGCAGGTGCTCACATTGCAACAATTCCTTATAAAGTAATTGAACAACTTGCTATGCACCCATTAACAGACCAAGGTATTGAGAAGTTTGCTGCGGATTGGGCGAAGGCGCCTAAGTTATAAGGAAGTAAAGTTTACACAAATTGCTTTTTCACGAGAGGACCAATCTCTATGTAACTTCATCCTTTAAAATAAATCCCGAGTTTGGTACCTTATTACGTAAAAGCAGCGATATGAAAAGACACCATGCATTTTCAAAACAGCACAATGGTTATAAAAAGGATCCCCTTATGAGAGTGAAGTTTATGAAAACGTAGCTCTCATAAGGGAGCATCTTTTTGTAGACACCATGGTGCTCTTTTGTTATAGGAATGATTTGAAAGGGGTTACATAGTGAGCTCGAAATATATGATTGGTGTAGATATTGGGACAACTAGTACAAAAGCAGTTTTGTTTTCGATCGATGGATCTGTTATTGCAAGTCATGGGATTGAATATCCTTTGTATACTCCCGCACCAGAAACAGCGGAACAAGATCCAGAAGAGATTTTTCAAGCGGTCATACATACGATTAAAGAAACTATACAATCAAGTAATGTACAGCCAGTTGATATTCTTTGTGTTTCTTTTAGTTCGGCAATGCATAGCGTCATTGCTGTAGACGAAGCAGGGAAGCCGTTAACGAGATGTATTACTTGGGCAGATAATAGAAGCGCAAGTTGGGCAGAAAAAATAAAGAATGATATGAATGGTCATGAAATTTACCTTCGTACTGGAACACCAACCCATCCTATGTCACCACTTTCGAAATTAGTTTGGCTTAAAAATGAACATGCTGATTTATTTGCAAAAAGCTATAAATTCATTTCTATTAAAGAATATGTTTTCTATAAGTTATTTAAGGAATATGTAATTGATTATTCTATAGCATCAGCAACAGGAATGTTCAATTTGAAATCTTTAAAATGGGATGAAGAAGCTCTTCGTGTTGCAGGAATTTCGGAGGGAAAGCTTTCTAAACTCGTTCCAACTACGCACACCTTAATAGGATTAGATGAAGAATTTGCAAGAGAGATGAATGTACTTGTTACTACTCCTTTTATAATAGGAGCGAGTGATGGAGTACTATCGAATTTAGGTGTGAATGCAATAAAACCTGGAGTAGTTGCTATTACAATTGGTACGAGCGGTGCAGTGCGAGTTGTCACAAATCATCCTGTAACGGATCCGAAGGGTAGGACTTTTTGCTATGCGTTAACTGAGGACCTTTGGGTAATTGGTGGACCGGTGAATAATGGTGGTATGATTTTTAGGTGGGTTCGTGACCAATTATGTGCGTTAGAAGTTGAGCATGGGAAGCGCTTAGGAAAAGATCCTTATGAATTGCTTACTGAAATAGCAGCAAAAGTTAATCCTGGATCTGATGGTTTATTATTTCATCCGTATTTAGCAGGAGAAAGAGCTCCTTTATGGAATGCGAATGCGCGGGGGTCTTTCTTTGGGCTTGGACTACATCATAAGAAAGAGCATCTTATCCGTGCTGTTTTAGAGGGAATCATTTATAACTTGTATACAGTTCTTCTTGCTTTAAAAGAGCTAATTGGCGAACCGAAAAAAATTCAAGCGACAGGTGGCTTTGCAAGATCGGAACTTTGGAGACAGATGATGGCAGATATTTTTCATCAAGACGTATACGTTCCTGAAAGTTTCGAAAGCTCTTGTCTAGGAGCAGCTATCCTCGGTTTATATAGTTTAGGTGAAATAAATACATTACATGTAGTTTCTAATATGGTAGGTGCCAATTTTTATCATGAGCCAAACATGGAAAGTGTGGAGAAATATAAAGAATTAATACCGATCTATATTCGTTTGGCCCGTCACTTGGAAGAAGAATATGAAAGTATAGCAGCTTTTCAGAAAAAATGGGTTTAGAGGCTATTTGGCAGAAAAATATGGTAACTTAAAAGAGGTACTCCGATTTTTTAGGATATTCTTTCAATCAAAAATAGTTTTATGAACTTGGTAAGAAGTATGATGAACAAAAACTATAGGGAGAGGGTTATGAAAATGACGGATAACAAAGAGTTTATTGGATATGTTGGAACGTACACGAAAGAAAATAGTGAAGGGATATATACTTTTACTTTAAATACGGAAGCACAAAAAGTTAGTAATGTAACGCTTGCGGCTAAGCTGGATAACCCTACATATGTAACGATTAGTAAAAATAATCAATATCTCTATTCTGTTGTTAAGGAAGGCGAAGCTGGTGGTGTAGCTGCTTATTCGATTAACAGTTATACAGGAGAGCTAACGGAACAAAACAGACAAGTAGTAGAAGGGGCTTCTCCTTGTCATATTAGTGTGGATAGTGAAAACGGTACGGTAGTTACAGCAAATTACCATAAAGGAACAATTGAGTCTTTCGTAGTTAATGAAGAAGATGGAACTGTAAATCCTGTTACATCGATTATGGCAAATGAAGGTTCTGGTCCAAATAAAGAAAGACAAGAAAAACCACATGCGCATTACGCGGGATATACTCCTGATGAAAAATATGTGGTGGGCGTTGATTTAGGAATTGATAAAATCATTACGTATGAAATAAAAGATAGTAAGTTAAAGGAAGTGAATAGCTTGTCTGTGAACCCAGGAAGTGGTCCTAGACATATTACTTTTCACCCGAACGGAAAGTATGCGTATGTAATGACTGAACTTAGTTCGGAAGTTATTGCATTATCATATAATCCGGAAGAAGGGTCCTTTACAGAGTTGCAGTATATTTCTACCGTTCCGAAAGAATTTGATGACAATAGTCAAGGGAGTGCGATTCATATTTCTTCTGACGGCCGTTTTGTGTATGCGGCGAATCGCGGTCATAATAGTATTGCTGTTTTCAGTGTGGATCAAAATTCAGGCCAGCTTACATTTGTTGCACATACATTTACAGAAGGAAATTGGCCGAGGGACTTTGTATTAGATCCGACTGAAAAGTTTCTTCTTGCTACAAATGAAAAGTCACATAATCTTGTGCTATTTTCAAGAAATGAAACGACAGGTGAGTTAACATTGTTACAATCTGATGTTATTGTACCAGAGCCTGTTTGTGTGAAGTTTTTGAACGTTTAATTTGTGATTGGTAGAATTTCTATATATCCCAAAAACAGTAAAAAAGCAAAGCGATATCGCTTTGCTTTTTATTGTTTCTTTTTCGGTCTACGTACTAATTCGCCGCCGCAGTTTGGGCAAACGTTTTGTCTTTCTTCTGTACACGGTGCACAAAATGTACATTCATACACGCAAATGTAGGCTTCGGAATTTGATTCGAGAGATTGATCGCAAATTTGACAGTTTGTTTTCATTTCGAGTGCCATAGTAAGTCTCCTTTTAGTTTGAATATTTATAATTTAATTATAATTCATTAGATAGAAGCTGTCTTTTTCAATTGAAAGGAAATCGAATGATAAAGTTATGATTTGAAATGAAAGAAGCTCATTTATTTTTAAATTGATTATTTAATAAGGTTGGAATATTATGAAATAGTCAAAAGACAACAGGGGGTATATATTTTGACTAATCATAACGATCATTTAAAAGCAAACTGCGAAAAATGCTTCGGTTTATGTTGCGTGGCGTTACCGTTCGCAGCATCGGTAGATTTTGCGGTGAATAAAGATGGCGGGACACCATGTTCTAACTTACAAACAGATTTTAAATGTAGCATACATAAAAATCTTAGAGGAAAAGGTTATAAAGGTTGTACAGTGTTTGAGTGTTTCGGGGCTGGGCAGAAGATTTCGCAAGTTACGTTTAACGGGATTGATTGGCGGAAAGATGCTAAGCATGCGAGAAAAATGTACGATGCTTTTCCAGTTATGCATCAGCTTCATGAAATACTGTGGTATTTGAATGAGGCTATTCTTTTGAAGGCGACACAATCGATTCATAAAGAACTAAGTAAAGCAATTGGAGAGACAGAGCGCTTATCAAATTTAAATGCGGACGAGTTAATGAAAGTAAATATTCCATTACACCGTGCGGAAGTAAATGTGTTACTTTTAGAAACGAGTGAGCTAGTTTGGAAGGAAATGAATGCTGCGCGTAAGAAACGAATTAGTCACCGCGGAGCAGATCTTATGGGGGCAAATTTGAAAAAGAAAGATTTGCAAGGAGCGAATTTAAGAGGGGCATACTTAATTGCGGCTAACTTAAATGGAGCAAACTTAAGAGGAGCAGATCTTATCGGGGCAGATTTGCGAGATGCAGATATTCGCGGGGCGGATTTCACAAATAGTATTTTTCTGACGCAAGTTCAAATTAATGCAGCGAAAGGGGATAAACATACGAAATTACCGAAAGTGTTGTCCCGTCCATCGCATTGGAGTGCGTAAAGAATGTGGAACAGGCAGAGATTAAGAATCTCTGCCTATTTTTTCATTTCTTTTCAAAAGTAGTAATGAAAACACTACATATAATAAGAATACCACCAATAAAAAAGTTAATATTTAATGTCTCATTTAAGAGTAACCAACCAAGCAATGATCCGACGATAGGTTGGAAGAAGAAAAATAACGAGCCGATGCTTGCGTCCATTAATTCTAACCCTTTATTCCAAAGGAAAAAGGCACCTGCCGTTGAGACGACTCCTAAATATACTACGCCTAATATTACGTACGTATTTATTGTTTCGATAGAGGTTGATTGTAGTTCCCATATCATAAAAGGTGTAATGAAAAAGAGTGAAAAGAATATGGCGTACGTTGTAATAACTAAGGATGAAAATCGAGCTGAAGCAATCTTCACATAAATGGATAGTAAAGCCCACGTAATAGCGGCCCCGACTAATATGATTGTACCGATAAAATAGGAGCCAATTTCAATATCCCATCCGATTACGATAATTACACCGATTGTCGCTATGATAGTAGATAGCAGTCTACGAGCGGTTAGTTTTTCTTTTAAAATGATCGCTGCAAATATAACCATAAATGCAGGTGTAGCTGATGTTACTAAAGAGCCTGTATGAGCGTCAGATAATTTTGTTCCGATAAATTGACAAGTAATCGAAATGAAATATCCGATAAATCCAATCCAGGCGAAGAGTAGCCAATCTTTTTTGTGAATGGTTACTTTTTTCTTTTGCTTTTTCTCAGCTATTTTCAAAATGAAATATAAAACAACGAAAGCGATAATAAAGCGTAGCCAAACGAGTGTCAGTGGTGGGATAAAGTCGAGTACATATTTGCTAACAACATACATACCGCCCCATATACTAGCTGCTAGTGATAAACATATAGCTCCTAAAATTGTTTGTTTCATGTAAAGTACCTCCGTCTATTTTTAGGGTTTTATGAGTTCCCTAAGACGAGGCATAGTGTTAAGTGTTATATGAATGCCCGCCTTAGTTTATAGACGGCTTACAGGTTGATCGTTTTCGAATGAAGTGTTGTAGTACATGAGTGCATTCCTCCTTCATAATTTAATAAAGATATTATAACTTAATTTTCAGTTTATTGGGATGTTTCTTTAGAAAATGGTGGTTGTCTAAGAAAGCATAGTATATGGTAGAAAAACATATTTTAAAAATAAAAGAAACCAATTACATAACTGATAAGTATAGTAAGAGTAGGATGAAAAAGTAGATTAATAGAGAACGAGGAGGAGATTGTTATAACTACAACCGTTATTTCTCATTTTTACAATGAAGAGTATTTATTACCGTGGTGGCTTGCTCATCATACGAAACTGTTTGATCATGGCATTTTAATTAATAAAGGTTCAACAGATCGTTCGGTTGAAATTTGTAAAAAATTCGCACCACACTGGGAAGTACGAGATTCTGCAAATCCAGAATTTGATGCATTAGCGACAGATCATGAAGTGATGAGGATAGAACAAGAAGTAAAAGGATGGAAAATAATTTTAAATACGACCGAGTTTCTTTGTGTGCAAGATAAAAATCAGTTTTGGAAATCCCTGAATGAATTGGGAGGGAGGATGTATTGGCTGGAAGGGCTTATTATGGTCGATGATCTTAACTATAATTATCCGGACCTTAACTTTGGAATACCTTTAATGAAACAGCGATTTCATGGTTATTTACCAGAAGATTGGGCGTTATGGAGAAGAGGTAGATTTATTCATAATCATGAACACGGAAGTTATACGGTTGGGAGACATTTATCTGCACATGAATCTATGATTTATCCGCCACTTGCGTGTATTGCATGGTTTGGTTTCAGCCCTTGGAACGATGCGATGAGAAAGAGGAAATTACAAATTGGCCCGACTCTTTCTGAAGCTAGTAAGCATGGGGGAATGGGAACACATCATATTATTACACCTGAAAAATTAGAAGAATGGTATAAGGATTTAGCGAGAGGGACGAAGGATTTGCGTTTTAGTGGTGCGTATCGTTATGTTTTTTTATAAATGATTCCCACCATAAAATTGTTTCTTCGATCCCAGTATTTAGATCGTATGTTGGTTTCCAATTTACTTCAGTTTTTAAACGCTCTACATTAACACCGACGAATAAAGGTTCATCTTTAGAGAAAGGAATCGTACCTAGTTTAATTAAATGTTCTTTTCCTAACTTTTTAGCAATGATAGAAGCTAATTCTTTAATTTGTACAGATTGACCAGAAGCGATATTGATTGTGCCTGTAACGCCATGTTCTAATACTGTTACGAGAGCATCAGCGACGTCGCTCACATGGAGGAAATCTCTTGATTGTTTTCCATGTGTACATAGTGCTTCCTCATTTTTTAATAAGGAAGTGATAATGTTAGAAACGAGCCGATTCCCTTGTTCGTGAGGGCCATACATATGAAAGATGCGGCCCCAACACATGCTGAGGCCGGTTTGCTCAGCGTACGTTTGTAGCCAAGAGTGTAGTGCGTTTTTACATAATGCATACGGTGTTTTATAGGAAAGAAGCGGTGAATCTTCAAATAGTACGCCGTTAAACCATTCGTACTCTGCGCCGGTGCCGGCAACAACGACTCGCTTTCCGCCGCATGTTGTGAAGTGCTGAATCAATGAGATGCTGGATGTAAGCCAATAGTAATTATTAATAGATACATAACAAGCTGGCGGCACTGCTTCCCAAGCTAAATGAATGAGATGACTAGGCTTCATGTCGTAAATGAGTTTTTTTACTTCTTCATCACAAAGTAAGTTTACTTTATGCCAGTGGCAAGGGATGTGAGAAGGCTTCTTTGTATGATAAGTGGCGTGCACCTCATAGCCCCTTTGTATAAGAGAATTTACAACATATTTACCAATCCATCCACTACCGCCTGTTACAAGAATTTTTTTCATGGCTCAATTACCTCAACTTCTGGAATGGTTACTAAAAATTTGCCGCCCCATTCACGAATGAAAGAGCATTCTTTCATAATTTCATCTTTCAAATTCCAAGGGAGTATGAGAATGTAATCAGGTTTTGTACGCTTAATTTCTTCTGGAGATTTTATTGGAATGCGTGTTCCTGGTAGTAGGAGATTTTGTTTGTGAGGGTTTTTATCTACTGTATAAGCTAAAAATTCTTTTCCTATTCCGCAATAATTTAAAAGGGTGTTTCCTTTAGCTGGTGCACCGTAACCAATAATTTGTTTGTTTAAAGCTTTTGCTTCGATAAAAAACTTTAAAATATTTATTTTCAATTGCTCGATGCGTTTAGAAAAAAGGAGATAACAATCTAATGTATTTAGCCCGTAATCTACTTCTTTTTCGATTAATTTTGTAACACTGGAATGGATAGTGGATTTGTCGCTATGATGTTTTACAAAAATACGTAAGGAACCACCGTGCGTTGCAAGCTCTTCTACATCGACAATTTGTAAATGATGATGAGCTAAAACTTTTTGAAGACTTATAAGTGAGAAATAGGAGAAGTGCTCATGGTAGATCGTATCAAACTGTTTAAAGGATATGAGATTTAATAAGTGCGGGAATTCAATTGTTATTGTTCCGTCTTGTTTTAATAACGTTTTTAAACCAGCGACAAAATCATGTAAGTTCGGGACGTGTGCCAATACGTTATTTGCGATGATTAAATCAGCTTTTGGTAATTTTTTTGCAAAGTCATTGCTGAAAAAATTCACTTCAGTAGGAATTCCTTTTTGGATAGCGATTTCTGCTACATTTTTTGCTGGTTCAATTCCTAACGTTTCGATATTTTCTTTTTGAAAGTATTGTAATAAGTACCCGTCGTTACTCGCGATTTCAATCACTTTCGAATGATTGGTTAAGTTGAAACGCTTAATCGCCATTTCTACATATTGCTTAGCGTGTAGTAGCCAGCTTGATGAGTAAGAACTGAAGTATAAATAGTCATGAAAAATATTGTGAGGAGATTCAAATTCATCTAATTGTACGAGTAAACAAGAGGGACAGACAAACGTGTGCAGTGGATAGAATGGTTCCATTTTATAGGAGTGTTCTGGATCTACAAATGAGTTAGCGAGAGGGGAAACACCTAAATCTAGAAAAGTATTTGTTAGTAATGAGTGGCAAAAACGGCATTTTTTCAGTTCCATTTTATAGCCCCCTTATAAATTTTTGAATGCATCGATTTGTTGGCGCGTGAAAGATTCCATATTTTCACCAGATGCATATTTCTTGTACCAATCAACAGTCCAAGCGATAGAGTGATTTGTTGATAACTTAGGAGTCCAACCGAGTTTATTTACTGCTTTTATACTATCGAGTGTTAAAATAGGTGATTCATAAGGAGTGTTTGTATGAGGAGAAAGGATTGTTAGTGGTTTATTCCATAATTTCATTATAGATTGAATGACATTATGAACGGTTCTGTTAGGTTCATTTATCGGGCCGAAATTCCACGCCGCTGCAAATTCGGCGTCTTTCCAAAGTTTTTCAGCTAAAAGGATATAGCCATGTAAAGGATCTAATACGTGTTGCCACGGGCGGATAGCGTGTTTGTTTCTAATATTTAACGTAGCATCTTGTAAATATGCACGAATGACATCTGGGAATAATCGGTCTTTTGCCCAATCACCGCCGCCGATAACGTTACCTGCTCTTACTGAGGCAAGATTCTGAGTGTTAGTGCGGAAGAATGAGGTTTGATAGGAAGTTGCCACTAGTTCAGCACAAGCTTTACTAGCACTATAAGGATCGAAACCTCCTAATCGGTCACTTTCCACGAATGCACGGTTACCGCTCCCATCATTTTCATAGCATTTATCACTTGTAACATTAATGATGCCGCGTATACTTTCTATATGTTTTGCCGCTTCTAATACGTGAACAGTACCTAAAACATTCGTCTTAAATGTTTCGATAGGATTTTTGTATGAAGTGGTGACGATTGGCTGGGCAGCTAAATGAAATAGTATGTCAGGGTTATGATGTTTTAGGGCATGTAATAAAGAATCGTAATCTGTAATGTCGCCTTTAATTGTTATGCACTCTTTTGCTACGTTACATTGTTCAAAAAGGTTTGGAATGGATGGTGGATGAGAAGAATAGCCAATTACTTCTGCGCCTAAAGAAGTTAAAAAAAGGGTGAGCCATGAGCCTTTAAAGCCAGTATGTCCTGTAATAAATACTTTTTTCTTATTCCAAAAAGATGAAGAAGCCATATTACCAAACCTTCCACGGAGCGTTATTACTTTCCCATAGCTCGACTAATTTATTTTTATCGCGCAATGTATCCATCGGATGCCAAAAACCAGAATGTTGATATGCGGCTAGTTCATTTTTGTTTACTAACTGAACTAAAGTGTCTGTTTCAAAAACAGATTTATCTCCGCTAATGTAATTGAAAACATCAGGGTTTAAAACGAAAAATCCATCGTTAACCCATCCGCCATCCCCGAGTGGCTTCTCTTGAAAGGATGTGACAGACTGTTTATCTAATACGAGAGAACCGAATCTACCAGGAGGTTGTACGGCTGTAACAGTCGCCATTTTACCGTGTTTTTTATGAAATGCAATGAGTTCTTTTATATTTACATTACTTAATCCATCACCATAAGTGAGGCAGAAAGGTTCATCCCCGACGTAATTTTGTATTTTTTTAACTCGTCCACCTGTTTCGGTATTTAGACCAGTATCAATTAATGTAACTTTCCATGGTTCAATGCGATGAGAGTGGTTCGTAATTGTATTGTCACTTAAATGTATCGTAAAATCGGACATGTGTAAGTTGTAATTTAGAAAGAATTCTTTAATTGCATATCCTTTATAGCCTAAGCAAATAATAAACTCAGTAATCCCGTAATGACTATACAAACTCATAATGTGCCATAAAATAGGCTTTGTTCCAATTTCAATCATAGGTTTTGGTTTTAAATGAGTTTCTTCCCCAATCCTTGTTCCATATCCACCTGCAAGAATAACAGCTTTCATTTTTTCCTCCTAAAATAAAAATTTATAATATATACAGTATTCATATGAAATACAAATGGTATGGTTTTTAGCTAAGTGCGTAAAAATGTGTGGAACATGATAGGGTGAGAAATGTTAAGGTTTGAATTTAGGGAATAATTGTTGATACTCAGGGTGATTACGTAGATCTTGTGTTATGTTACTAAGCTCTAAAAATCGAGTTTCGAGTTCCTCAGAGGACTGACCATAATGAGTTTGAAGGCCCATTTGAACACCCGTTTTTGAAAGAGTAGGTGTAATTTGTAATTTTCTTGCCTTTGTATGTTCGTTCCAAGGGCTAAAATAAAATTTTAAAATGAATGAAGGGGAGTTATAAACGATAGGTTGGTGCTGCGTAAAATGTCTGCCTGGTAAATATGCGCCGTTAAGATGGTTGTGTATAAATCTCCAGGCACAGCCGATTTCTGGTTTATAAGGAAAGAGCCCGTGATATCGTTGCTCTACTAACGGAATAGAATATCTTAGTTTTGAATAATTGTAATTATGCTTATCAATCATGACAATCATTCTAATTGCATACATATTTTGGCCTAACGTATGAAGTGATGAGAAAAACTCTTCTACATTGTTACAACAAAGAAATTCCGTAGTATTTAATACCATTTTCCAACCTGAAACCTCTCTTTCAATTTCCATCACCTCAATATCAGTATTAGTGGGATCGAAATCAAGGAATCTTGAATTTCGTACTTCCCAGTTGGGAGCAAATAATTTACAAATTTCAACAGAACGATCTGTAGAACCTCTATTAATTAATATGCCGTGATCAAATATTTTTGTATGATGCATAAGCCACCATGGTAATAAATACTCCTCGTTATAAAAGTGAGAGATAATTGTCCTAGTGATTTTAATCTCCTCCAGTTGCATAAATAATGATTTTATTTCAATATTATTATCATATGTTTTGAATTAAGGAAGGTTGAAAGGAATGTGTGATTCCATTTTTATATTTTGGTATCGGCATATCGAAAAAACAGTAATCTAACTATATGGATAGAGTTATAGAGTGTGAATATACTACATACTTAGATGGCATGTGAAATTTTGTATAAATTATGAATAATAAACCGTCACGTTTGACTGTACAGTTTATGTATTGTATGATGTTAGTAATATAAACAAGGGGGGAAGATCGTTGGGAAGGTGTATCGAATCGGACAGTTGGCTCTCATGGCTCACGTGTCGAAACGCACGATTGATTATTATACGAATCTAGGAATCTTAAAAGCGGAGCGATCTCAATCTAATTATCGCTATTACGATGAAACAGCATTTGAGACATTACAATTTATTGAGAAGTGCAAAGAAATGCATATGCCGCTTTGTGAGATTAAAGAGAAAATCGAGGAGAAGAAGAAGCTGCTCGGTATCAATGAACACGTTTCGAAACAAGTGAATGAAGTGACAGACCATATTCATCGATTAGAAGCAGAGTTAACGGAGTTAAAGCCGCTTTTAGATGGATTGACTGATTCACAACGTGAAAAAATATCGAAATCTTTATCTGGTCAAACGACAGCTTTAATACAGACACTTGTTCTATTATTATAGAAAAAAGTGAAATCCGACCTCTTTAATTTTTGTATCGGGCTATGTTTTCTAATGAACAAATAAGAAAACATTATAGTATACAGGAGGTGGACACCTTAGTTTTTTAAACTAAGGGGATTCATTGGAAATATTTAATTTAGTCATGGTTGCGATTTTAATCGCATTTACTGGATTTTTCGTAGCAGCAGAGTTTGCGATTGTAAAGGTACGTTCAAGTCGTATTGATCAGCTTGTTGCGGAAGGGAAACGCGGTGCTTTAGCAGCGAAAAAGGTAACAACAAATTTAGATGAATATTTATCTGCTTGTCAATTAGGTATTACAGTTACAGCTATGGGATTAGGTTGGTTAGGTGAACCGACAATTGAAAAGTTATTACACCCGTTATTTGAGAAATGGAACATAAATCCTTCTATCTCATCAGTATTAACATTTGGTCTTGCTTTTATGCTAATGACGTATCTACACGTTGTAGTAGGGGAATTAGCTCCGAAAACGATGGCAATTCAAAAGGCTGAACAAGTAACATTGTTATTGGCAGGTCCGTTAATGATGTTCTATAAAGTCATGTATCCATTTATTTGGGTATTAAACGGTTCAGCTCGTGTTGTAACTGGCTTATTCGGTTTAAAACCAGCTTCAGAACATGAAGTAGCTCATACAGAGGAAGAATTACGTCTTATCCTTTCAGATAGCTATGAAAGTGGCGAAATTAATCAGGCTGAATACAAGTATGTAAATAACATTTTTGAATTTGATAATCGTATTGCAAAAGAGATTATGGTACCGCGAACAGAAATCATTGGTTTCTACCTGGAAGATTCAGTAGAAGAACACATGAAAGTAATCCAAAATGAACGATACACACGTTATCCGATTTTTGGAGAAGATAAAGATGATATTATCGGTATGGTCAATGTAAAAGATTTCTTTATTCGATATATGAACAACGATAAAGAAGATTTATCATCGATTCGCACGTATATGCGTCCGATTATTGAAGTGATGGAAACAACTCCAATTCACGATTTATTACTTCAAATGCAGAAGAAGCGAATTCCGATGGCTGTTTTATATGATGAGTACGGAGGAACAGCCGGAATTGTAACGCTTGAAGATATCTTGGAGGAAATCGTCGGCGAAATTCGTGACGAATATGATGAAGATGAAGCACCACCAATTCAGCATGTGAATGAGCACCATAAAATCGTTGATGGAAAAGTGCTTATCTCCGAAGTGAAAGATTTATTTGGATTACACATTGAAGAAGATGATGTGGATACAATTGGTGGCTGGATTATGATGCAAAATCATGAAATTGAAGAAGGACAACATGTTGAGGCGGAAGGTTATGAATTTAAAGTGTTAGAAAAAGATGCTTACCAAATTAAACGTGTTGAAATTCGTAAGATGGAACAAGAGCAAGAAGAAGAGAAAGCAGCAACTGTGTAAGTTGCTGCTTTTCTTCTAAAGTATAAAAAATGTGAAATTAGGAGCGGATATTTTGATTCAAGCAGCCTTACGTGTATATCGATTACAATTGTATGCGATCTTTAGTGGTTTACTACTTATGTGGACGATTACTCCGTTTGGAAAACAAGTAACAGGGTTTGGTATCGGATTAGCTGTAAGTGCATATTGCCTTTGGTTATTGGCTCGCAGAGTGGAGAAACTTGGGAAAAGTATCGTAATGAAAGAAAAGGCTCCTGGATTAGGAGTTTTAAACCGATTTGCAGCAGCCATTTTAGGAGCTATTATTATGTATGAAATTGAGCATGAAATGGAAATGTGGGCATTCGGTACAGGCATTTTAGGTGGTCACTTTTTAATGATTGCGAATTTAGCTTATGCAAACGTGCAGTTAGTGAAAGAAGAAGAGAAGCAAAGAGAACAGGCTTCGAAAAACATAGAGCTATGATGAAAGGGGCCTAATGGGGTTCCTTTTTGTGTTTAAAGCGAGCTAATGAAAGGAATCAAATTTACGACAAATATAATACGCTTCTTTTTTACGTTTTTCAATAGTATGAAAAATAATAAAAAAAAATTAAAAAACCCATCGATTTCTAAAGGTTATGTATGTTATCATGACAAAAGACTTTTTGAAAGAGGTGGATACCAATGTTACAAGCGTTACTTATTTTTGTGCTTCAAATTATTTACGTTCCCATTTTAACAATCCGTACGATTTTGCTTGTAAAGAATCAAACAAGATCCGCTGCTGGTGTTGGATTGTTAGAAGGAGCTATTTACATTGTCAGTTTAGGTATTGTGTTTCAAGATTTATCAAATTGGATGAACATTATTGCCTATGTCATTGGCTTTAGTACGGGACTATTATTAGGCGGTTATATAGAGAATAAATTAGCAATTGGTTATATTACGTATCAAGTTAGTTTGCTAGACCGTTGTAATGAATTAGTAGATGAATTACGTCACTCAGGATTTGGCGTTACAGTATTTGAAGGCGAAGGTATTAATTCTATACGTTATCGCTTAGATATCGTTGCAAAGCGTTCTAGAGAAAAAGAACTGTTAGAAATTATTAATCAAATTGCACCAAAAGCGTTTATGTCTTCTTATGAAATCCGTTCATTTAAAGGCGGATATTTAACGAAGGCGATGAAGAAAAGAGCGTTAATGAAGAAGAAAGATGAACATGCATCGTAAAGAGAAGGGAGTTGTGCAGCTTTAAAAGTGCAGTATAAGCCCCATAGAAAAAAGAGAGGAATCTATATTGAAAAAGATTCCTCTCTTTTTTCTGCGTTATTTTTTTCTGCTTTTTCTCAGATTAACAAGTAACCATACAACTTGAATAATTAGTGGTAATATAAATGCAATTAATAAAACGATAAAGGCTATTAATTTCAGCTCAGATGTTTGAGTAACACCAGTCCCATCAACCTCTCTTAGCCAAATGATAGCTGCCAATATCCCGAAAGTTATAATCCAAAATATGTTACCAATCCACCAATAAATCCATCTTCTTTTCATGCTAGCCCCCCTTACATTTACCCTCTGTTAAAAGTGAATTTTCGTTCGTTACATTTATAATGAAATACCTATAAAATTAATTTTTTTTAACTGTATATCTAACTTGTTTAAACGTTACCATCTCTCCATCTTTATGATCATCTTGCGTTTGCAAAAGTTGAACTTTTGGTTTGTAATCTGTCCTATGAGCATCCTTGATACCTGTAATATCAAGCTTGTAGGATTCGCCATTATTAATTTTTTGTTCCAATACTTTTTTATTGGCGACATAAATAAACGTCACTTTATTTTCATCAATGCCTTCAGTCTTAAATTCTAATTCGTTATCTTTTGTTGTAATCGTCGGTGTTAATAATTCAATACTGCCTTTTCCAGTTTCTAAAGAATTTTCTGCTATAGTTGAACATCCGGATAATATGATTCCAATGAATAGAAGAGCACTTAATTTCTTTCTCATAACATCCCCCAATTTCAAATGATTTTTGATTTTGGCATTGCTAGACTGCTAGTGTGGAACGTAACTGTTTAGCTAGCACTCTTTTTAATTGTACCATAATATGTAAATTTAAATAGGCTGTATATCCAATTTAAGGGGTTTGAAAAGTGTACTTATTGTTTTAAATCAGTATCTTTCCAGTAGGTATATATTTTCTGTAGAAAGCAGTGTTGTCAAAATCATTATGAATTGGCTATTCAACTATATGATGACATGTAGACAGGCGAAAGAAATTATTTTTATGGAAATTACAATTTTTTCATATTAAAATAACGATGTGGAATAGATGAATTCATTCACTTCGGAGGTAGTTACTTGAACATTAACGAGAAGGCAATTGAAATGTTTGAACAAAATGAATATGAGGAAGCAATGGAACTGTTTCAACGAGCTGTACATGAATCTAGAGGTGTACAATCTCTCAATAATCTTGCTTGGATGTACTTTTATGAGGAAGAGAATGATGCTAAAGCTCTTGAATTAATAAAAGAAGTTGTTAAGTTGAATCCTTCCTCATACTTTCCTTATAACATCTTAGGGGAAATTTACACGAAACAAGAAAAGTGGGAAGAAGCGAATGAAGTATTACAAAAGTCTATTTCGATGCAACCATCCAATGAAGCATTTCACAATGTAGCTGTAGCGCATTATAACCTTGGAGAGTTAGAAAAAGCTTCGGAATTTTTCTTGCGAGTGGCAGGGGATTCGGACTATATCATGTATAGTTATGTAAAATGTTTAATTGATTTAGGGCGAACGACAGAAGCGAAAGAGAAGTTAGATGCTTTTAACAGGAAATCTGATGATTTTGTAGGAGAAATTCATGTAGCAGATTTATATGTTGAGTTGAATTGCTATAAAGAAGCAATTGAATGCTTCGAAAAGGGGTATAAAGAAGTTTGGAAAAGCCCCAATTGGATTGGTAGATTTGTTTATGCTTTATATAAAGCTAATAATTTCACCCGTATAAATGAAGTTATACGGGAATCTATCGAAGCGAAAACAGCAGAAATAGAAGATGTTCAAAATGAAGAAGTAGAAGAAAACTGGACAGAAAAAGATAAGAAAGAGTTAATTGAGGAATATACAGAAGAGAATCATTGTTATAAAAAAATGATAGAACGTATCAAATCTGGATATGTTCCAGGGTTAGAATTTGAAACTTATCATATAGGGGCTTGCTATTTGTTTGGTTGTAAAAGACATAATCATCTTGAATATGAAGAATAAAAAAATTCGACTGTCACATATGATGGTCGAATTTTTTATTATAGGCTGCTTGTCTAAAGGTACCATCTCAATTGTAATGTGTTAAAGATGTTTCGTCTCATTACATAGGTATATATCTTCTTTAGAGCTCTCTTTTTTTATATTTAAAATATGGAGTGAAATAAAACCAATAAGTCCTATTCCACCGAAAATAAGCCATGGTGTATACATTCCGCTTAAGTTGGATGTAAAAGATGTACCGGTATAATTACCGATGATAAAACCAAATGCGAGTGATAGTTGATAAAATCCGAAGTAAGTAGCTGTATATGATTCGTTACTGTAATTTGCAATAGCAATATCAGCGTTAGGTAATACGAGTGTTTCGCCAATTGTAAATAAAATTACACAAATAAATAGCCAATATGGGTGTGGAAATAAAGGAATGAGTAAAAAAGAAAAACTCATTAATAAAACACCGTATTTAATAATCGAAAGTGTATTGTATTTATGAAATAGTTTACGAAATAATACCATAAATATGACGCCTGTCATTGCATTTATCGTAATAACGAGTGTAGCAAGCTGATTGCTATTACTAATGTTTTTCATATGAAGTGGAAGTGCGACAGTAAGCTGAGTAAACATAATATAGAAGAAAATCATGATAAATGAAAACAGAAGAAAAGGCTTGTTTTGTAAGATAGCCTGTATTCCAAATGTAATAGACGTGTTTTCAGTAGTGACTTGAAAGTGATTTTTAAGTAAGTAAAAGATAAAAGCGAATAACAGCATAAGTGATCCTGTTAGAGAGAAAGCGTAGATGGGATTGAGTAAGAGTAAGAACCCTCCTGCAATTGGTCCGATTATTGCACCGCAATTAAAACTAAGGTTTAAATATGTAAATAAATTTTTTCTCATATGAGCTGGTTGTGAGCCGAATATGGCGCGCGCAGCAGGTTCGTAAAATGCAGTTCCGAAGCCAATAAGTGCAGAAGAAATAGAAATTGTATAGAAATCAGAGCATATTCCTAAAGTGATAAATCCGATTCCTCTTAAAAATAATCCGGCTATCATCATAATGATATAGCCTATTTTGTCAGCAATTAATCCTGAGAATAAAGGGATAACTCTTGATGTGATTGTCATAACTGTCAACACTGTTCCTACTTGGACAGCAGAAAAATGAAGAAAGCTTAATAGATAAATAGCTAAAAATGCGTATACTGCAAAATAGCCAAAAGACATAAAGAATGAAGAAATAAGCATGAAACGTATCGGTATTGAGAAACTTTTCATAGAACTCCTCCTAATGTTGTAACCAGTAAAATTATTTAATGGTTAACTAATTTATATTATAATTATACATAAAGTCAGAAAAAAGTAAATTTTAAGAAGAAGGTGGATGGAATTGAATCAAAATGCACCAAATGAATTAGAATATATTCGGGAATTTTTAAATACATGGAAAATACCAAACGATACGAGAGAGCCAATTGACATGCTGCAAACAGAAGAGGATATAAAGCTCTTTATGAAAGAATATTTTCATGAAGAGGTTCCATTCCATACGATAGAGGAATTAAAAAGTTTTCGAGAAGATATTCGGGTGGCAATTGAAGGCGGAAAATCATTGCAAAAATGGTTAGAGAAATACCCATTTCATGTACATGTAAAGGAAGATATGAAAGGTATTACATATGAGCCTGTGCACGAAGAGAATGTATATACAAAAGTATTAAGCGTGGTTTTAATGGCGATTCAAGAAAATTTGTGGGGAAGGTTAAAAGCATGCCCAGATTGCCGCTGGGTATTTTATGATCATTCGCGAAATGGAAGTAAAAGATGGTGCGGTATGTATGCTGGAGAAGCAGGAGGAAGAGCGTGCGGTACGATTGCGAAAGTGAAAAATTATCGGGCGAAGAGAAAAGGGAGATCGGGTTATAATGTGTAATTTATATTAGGGGAAGAAAATTGGATGGGGGAATGTAGAATATGAAAGGGACACAAATGTTAGCTTTAAATAAAAAGTGTTGGGATACAGTTGCACCATATTTCTTTCAAGTGGATTGTTTACCGAAATATGGTCCGTATACGGCGTCTGAAGATGAGATTCATATGTTCGATTCAATTAGAAATAAAAAGGTTCTTGATATTGGATGTGGAAGTGGGCATTCGCTGCAATATATGGGAGAGCATGGTGCGGAAGAGTTATGGGGGCTTGAGCTTTCAAGTGAACAAATTAAAACAGCGAATGAAACTTTAAAGTGTTGGAATCCAAAGTTAATATGCGGAGCAATGGAAGAAGAATCGGATATTCCAAAAGGATATTTTGATATTGTATATTCCATTTATGCATTAGGTTGGACTTCGAATTTACGAAAAACGTTGGAACTGATTTATTCATATGTAAAGCCAGGAGGAAGTTTTATCTTTAGTTGGGAGCATCCAATATATTCAAATTTACAGTATGGTACAGAAGAAATTGCTTTAAAGTCTTCTTACCATGAGGAAACACCTATTACGTTTGAAACATTTAAAGGGGAAAATGTACAAGCGACATTATATAAGAGAAAAATAAGTACATACATAAATGAGTTAAATAGAGCGGGATTTACAATGGAGAGAATAGAAGAGCCTGAACCATCAAGCTCGTTTGATGGAGAGTTAGCTGCGCCGTCTACGAAATATTATTCTTTATGTAAAGCTAGGATGGTGCCGACTACCTTTATTATTAAGGCGAGAAAGTAAAGTGCTTTATAAAAAGAAGCCTATCATTTTAAATAAATGAAATGATAGGCTTCTTTATTTTTTGAAAAATGAGTTCAGAGGTGTACTTTTCTTATAAAAATGCATTTCATATAAAAGGTGTAATTATTTTGGGGAAGGGGGATTGTTGTGCGTCATCATAGAAAGTGCAAAAAATTTGGAGTGGCACTGCCTCTTCCGCTTATAGGAGCAACGGGTCCTACTGGTAATAGTGGTCCAACTGGTCCAACTGGAGGGCATGAAGGTCCTGTCGGGCCTCCGGGAATCACTGGGCCTTTAGGAGCAACGGGTCCACAAGGCTCTCAAGGTATTCAAGGTATACAAGGTTCGCGAGGAACAACAGGAGCTCAAGGAATACAAGGTGCCATTGGTGATACTGGAGAGCAAGGAATTACAGGTCCAGTCGGCTTACAAGGTCCTCAAGGATTAATTGGAGAGCAAGGTCCTGTTGGCGATATTGGATTACAAGGACTAGAAGGAATACAAGGAATTACAGGCCCTGCTGGTAGTCAAGGTATACAAGGCATCCAAGGAATACAAGGAGAAATAGGCGAACGAGGACAAACGGGAGCACAAGGAATGCAAGGTGTGGTAGGTGAAGCTGGTATTACAGGTGTAACAGGTCCACAAGGTCCCCAAGGAGTGCAAGGAATTCAAGGGGAGGACGGAACTACAGGTATACAAGGAGAAGAAGGTCCACAAGGAATACAAGGAATTACTGGAGAGCAAGGGCACCAAGGTGATCAAGGGATACAAGGTGTAACTGGCCCTACAGGTTCTACTGGAATACAAGGACCTCAAGGTATAAGTGGAATAAAGGGGATAACAGGTGTAATAGGTCCTCAAGGTCCACAAGGAATACAAGGGATACAAGGAGTAAGGGGATCCACAGGTTTTCAAGGACCAAAAGGAATACGAGGAATAACAGGAGCAACTGGGTCTACTGGTACACAAGGTGCAGAAGGTCCACCTGGAGGACCAACAGGAATAACCGGTCCAATTGGTCCCTCTAGTGGAGTGACTGGTCCATCTGGCCCGCCCGGTCCACCTGGGGGACCAACAGGTCCAACGGGTGAAACTGGTGAACGTGGTGTAACAGGGGGAACTGGTGCAATAGGAGCGCAAGGTTTACAAGGTATAACGGGTCCCACTGGTGCTCAGGGTGCAAGGGGAGCACAAGGTTCTCAAGGGATAATTGGTGTAGCTGGCGTACAAGGTGCACAAGGAATACAAGGAGTTCAAGGAATAACAGGAGCAACTGGCGCAGAAGGTCCCCAAGGAACTCAAGGTCCACAGGGAGAAATCGGTCCAACTGGTGCAGAAGGTCCTAAAGGTGTGCAAGGAATACAAGGGATAACAGGTCCAACAGGAGCACAAGGAATACAAGGGTTACAAGGAATAATCGGTCCCACAGGCACAACAGGAGCGGCTGGAGCCCAAGGTCCCCAAGGAATACGAGGGGAAACAGGAGCAGCTGGAGCACAAGGGATACAAGGTCCCCAAGGAATACGAGGGGAAACAGGAGCAGCTGGCGTTCAAGGAATACAAGGACCTCAAGGAATACAAGGGGAAATTGGATTAACTGGTGGTCAAGGTGCTCAAGGTCTTCAAGGAGTCCAAGGAATAATCGGTCCAACTGGTGCCATCGGTCTCCAAGGTCCTCAAGGAACACAAGGTATAGTAGGCCCAACAGGAGCGCAAGGTTCTCAAGGTATGCAAGGGATACAAGGAATAACAGGCCCGACAGGTGCACAAGGAATTAGAGGCCTTCAAGGGAATATAGGAGAAAGCGGGATAACAGGCCCACAAGGAGTGCAAGGGGCGCAAGGTATCGAGGGACCCGAAGGACCACAAGGAAATGTTGGGATTACGGGTGTAACTGGAGAAACAGGAGCGACCGGAGCAACAGGGGCGACCGGAGTACAAGGGATACAAGGCGTTCAAGGGATTATAGGGATACAAGGAAGTACAGGAAGTACAGGACCTACCGGAGCAACCGGAGTAACTGGAATACAAGGTACTCAAGGTATTCAAGGTTTGCAAGGCCCAACTGGAGTAAGTGGAATGACAGGCGTTAGTGGTAGTCAAGGGCCAGCCGGAGCGCAAGGTAGTCAAGGGCCGATTGGAGCTGTGGGACCTACTGGAGCAACTGGTAGTCAAGGGCCTATAGGTTTTTTAGGAATTGTAGGTGCAACAGGAGCGACTGGCTTACCTAGCGGTGGAGGTTATTTCTTTTCTACTTCAACGAGTGCAATTGCAGCGAATGCGTTAATACCAATCAATTCTGGATCTACAACTTTTGGTTCCGGTGTCAGTTTAACAAATGCAACAACTGTAACGTTAAGTACGCCGGGAATATATTTAGTAAGCTATTATTTTCAAGGTGATCCAAATGGGGGGAATGAAACGATTTCTGTGAGTCTTACTTTAAATGGAACGCAAGTCGCAGGGAGTTTTATTTTTTATGTTACAGGAGGTACTTTTGTATTAGAACCAGCGGTTTCGAATACGATGGTCATTAATGTTACTTCTTCAAATGCTACTTTATCTTTGCAAAATGGTCCATTAGCTATTGGGCATGTAACGACATTATCTGGAGTGATAACAGCTAGTTTAAATGTATTAAAAATAGTTTGACACGTTAGTTATAACGGGGGAGATGCTTGTGAGGGATCAAGATAAGTGTAGTAAGTTTCAAGCACCTATTCCTTTTCCGGCGTCAGGTATTACGGGGCCAACAGGTCCAACGGGTCCGACAGGTTCTTTAGGTGGACCGACTGGCCCGCAAGGAATACAAGGCGTACAAGGACCAATTGGTCCAACAGGTCCGACAGGAATTCAAGGAGTGCAAGGGGTGCAGGGAGAAATTGGCCCAACTGGTCCAACTGGCTTAACAGGACCACAAGGTGCTCAAGGTAGTCAAGGTCCGATGGGGGAACAAGGTCCACGGGGAATTCAAGGTGTTCAAGGTATACAAGGCGAAAGGGGTCCGACTGGTCCAACAGGTATTCAAGGGATACAAGGAATACCTGGACCAATGGGAGAAACAGGTCCAACCGGAATACAAGGTATACAAGGAGTGCAAGGAGAAATTGGTCTAACCGGCCCAACCGGAATACAAGGTATACAAGGAGTGCAAGGAGAAATCGGTCCAACTGGTCCAACTGGAAATACGGGTATACAAGGTGTTCAAGGTAATTTAGGGAGTAGTGGTTTACAAGGGGTAACAGGAATACAAGGCATTCAAGGGCCAATTGGTCTAACTGGTCCAACAGGTTCTCAAGGAATACAAGGTCCACAAGGGCCGATGGGACCAACAGGAGCAACTGGCATTCAAGGTTTACAAGGTCCACAAGGTGAGATGGGTCTAACCGGTCCAACCGGCTCTCAAGGAATTCAAGGGGTGCAAGGTGTAATAGGCCCAACAGGGGCAACTGGCTTGCAAGGAGATCCAGGTCCAACCGGCTCGACAGGTCAGGCGGGAGTAACAGGTCCAACTGGATCTGCAACAGGTCCAACAGGAGCAACGGGTCCAACAGGTCCACCAGGAGGCCCAACAGGTCCAACGGGTCCAGCAGGATCACCGGGAGGTCCAACAGGTCCGACTGGAGCAACAGGGGCAACCGGGGCGACCGGAGCAACAGGAGCGACTGGAATTCAAGGAGTGCAAGGAATACAGGGACCGACAGGGGCAACAGGTTTAACAGGTTTGCAAGGAGTACAGGGACCGATGGGGGTAACCGGTCCAACGGGTGATCAAGGTATTCAAGGTCCACAAGGAGTAATGGGAGCAACCGGTCCAACGGGTTTACAAGGTCTACAAGGAGTACAGGGACCGATAGGAGCAACAGGCCCAACCGGTCAACAAGGAGTGCAAGGGGCACAAGGTCCAATTGGTCCAACAGGCCCGCAAGGAATACAAGGAATACAAGGTGAGCAAGGAGTAATGGGAGCAACTGGATCAACAGGCTTACAAGGTCTGCAAGGAATCCAAGGTCCACTCGGTCCAACCGGTCCTCAAGGTTTACAAGGAGTGCAAGGGATAAGTGGTATAACAGGTCCAACTGGTCCTCAAGGAATCCAAGGAATTCAAGGTCCACAAGGGGATATAGGTCCAACCGGTGCGACTGGAATACAAGGAGTGCAAGGTCCAGAGGGTCCAACTGGCCCAACGGGTGCAACAGGCCCGCAAGGAATTCAGGGAATACAAGGAATCCAGGGTCCAACCGGTCCACAGGGAATTCAAGGTCTGCAAGGAATTCAAGGTCCGATTGGTCCAACAGGCCCAACTGGACCTCAAGGCATACAAGGTATAACTGGCTCGACGGGTCCAACCGGAGCAACAGGAGCAACAGGTCCGACGGGAGTAACGGGCCCTCAAGGTCCTCAAGGAATCCAAGGCCCACAAGGAGTAACCGGACCAACGGGAGCGACTGGAGCGACGGGAGTAACGGGTCCACAAGGAATCCAAGGAATCCAAGGCCCACAGGGGATAACGGGTCCGACGGGAGCAACCGGAGTGACTGGAATAACAGGCCCACAAGGAATCCAAGGAATTCAAGGCCCACAAGGTGTGACGGGAGCAACCGGAGCAACCGGAGCGACTGGATCGACTGGTGCAACAGGACCGACAGGAATCCAAGGAATCCAAGGAATAACAGGAGCAACAGGGGGAACGGGAATAACAGGCCCAACAGGTGCTACGGGCCCAACCGGCTTAACCGGAGCAACTGGATCGTCTGCTATATCAACAGGTGGCGGCTATTTCTTCTCTACCTCAACAAGTACAATTGCAGCAAATGCCAACATCCCAATTAATTCTGGATCCACTGTATATGGAACTGGTGTATCTTTAACTAGTGCTACAACTGTCACAGTATCCACACCAGGAATATATTTAGTAAGCTACTATTTCCAAGGGGACGCGACTGGTGGGAATGAGACAGTATCTGTTAGGTTGCTATTAAATGGAACACAAGTAACAGGGAGTTTCATACAAAATGTGACGACATCAACGGTAGTAATCGAACCTGCCATTTCAAATACGCTTCTTGTGAATGTAACGAGTGCTAATTCAACATTAATATTACAAAATGGCCCGTTAGGTGTAGGGCATGTGACGACTATAGCAGGTGCGATTACGGCAAGTTTAAATGTAGTGAGAATACTATAAGGAATATAAAAAACACAAGGAATGTCTGTATAGACACACCTTGTGTTTTTTTCTTTATCTTTTCGGTTGAAAAATATGTTGAAAGAAGTATTTGTGATGTAAGTTATCTACAACTTTATTAGCTTGATATGTGCGATGTTGTTCGAGTCGAAGTCTTTGCTCCATCATTTTTATTGCGTGATCAGATAAACGTAACATTATACATGTCTCCTTTTCTATAAATATAGGTGTCTATTGGTATCGATCCCATATTTATAATTAAGGAGGTACACTGTGTAACATAGGCAAAAAGCACCTTCCTCTCCCATTACGCTTACGAGGTTAGCTGTCGGACTCGGGAAGTGAGAGTTTCCCTACTTAAATAAGATTCGCCCCAAGTAGCATGGCTACAAAAATGGTTCCCCCGCTCCAAAATTTGGACTCAGCAAAAGGATTTATAAAGTAAAGGATAACATAAATAAATTGATGAGTCAAACTATTTTATGTTTTCTGATTTTTTGAGTGAGGTTAAAACCACTCCATCGGGTAATATAATATCATTTATTTTAATAAATCCATGTTTTTTATATAAAGACAGAGCAGGTGTATTTTCTTTCCCTGTTTGTACAATATATGTTTGTGAAGGGGAGAACATGTCAAATACATAAAGTAGTAGTTTTGTGGCGATTCCTTTATGAAAATGATCGGGGGATACTACTAAACGATGAATATCAACTTCCTCTTCATCCATTTTAAAAGAAATAAACCCAGCAAGTGTATCTTCATAAAAATAGCCGTAAAAAATTTCATCACATAATTGAATATCGGTTACAGTATCATAAAGACGAGGAATAGCCGTACTATTTATATATTTTTCTTCAATTTCATAAGCGGGTATTTGAATGTTTAAAATAGAAGTAGCGGTGTTGTGAGAAGTTGTTACTAATTTTTGAATCATAGGGTAAAACCTCCTTATAGACTTTATTTTCATAGATTTGACAAGATTTTTCTTTATTGGATATAATAATTATAATAGTTACATAACAATTTAGTATGAAAAAGAAATACACCATAATAGAAATGGAGGGCTAAAGATGGGATGGATTATCACATTAATAGTTGGTGCTATTATAGGTGCAATTGCAGGTTCTATAACGGGTAAAAATTTTCCGGGTGGTATGTTTGGAAATATTATCGCAGGTTTGTTAGGTGCTTCATTAGGTGGTAGACTATTTGGAGCTTTTGGGCCATCATTTGGTGGGATTCATGTCGTGCCAGCATTATTAGGTGCAATCGTATTAATTCTTATTGTATCATTTGTAGTGAAAGCTGCAAGAAAATAAAGATATAGATCATGATGAAAAGCCCTGAATAAGGGCTTTTCATCATTCGAAGAGGTGGTTTCATTGGAGAAATTAAATATTAGAAAAAGAGATAAGTTGAAAAAGTTTTTTAGAGAACAAAATTATTTAGCGGTGTTACTCGGCTTTGCGTTATTGTTTATTAACATATTACTGCTAACGAAAATTTCTTTTGTTTTTACTCCGTTTATCGTCTTTTTAAAAACAATTTTCTTCCCCGTATTATTAGCGGGAGTGCTATTTTATATTTTGCATCCATTCGTTTCGCTTTTAGAAAAGAAAGGTGTTTCAAGAATCGTATCAATCGCTTCTATATATATAATAGTACTAGGATTATTTGTATTTTTAGTTGTAACAGTAATCCCGATTATTAAAGATCAAATTGATGCATTAATAGATAACTTACCGTATTTCGGTCATGAAATTGAACGAGCAGCACGTAGATTCGGGGAAAGTAATTTACTAGGCAAAATTCAAGAGAATTTAAATATTGATGTAGCGAGTATGGTAAAAGACTACACAGTTGATTTTACGAAGTCGCTATCATCAGTAACTGGAAATGTAACTGGATTTTTAAGTACTGTTACAGAGGTCGTTTTAACGTTTGTAATGGTTCCGTTTATATTGTTCTATCTTTTAAAAGATGGTGAACAATTACCGAACCACTTTTTAAAGTTTATTTCAGAGCAAAGACAACCAGCAGCGATGAGAATACTAGATGATATGCATTATGCGATTAGCTCGTATATTAGAGGACAAATTATCGTTAGCTTGTTTATCGGTATTATGCTATTAATCGGTTACCTTATTATTGGTATTAAATATGCGGTATTACTCGCTATTTTAGCAATGATTGTAAATATCGTTCCGTACGTAGGACCAATCATTGCAATTACACCAGCATTAATTATCGCATTTATTGACTCGCCAGCAATGGTGTTAAAAGTAATTATTGTAATGATGGTCGTACAATTAGCAGAAGGTAAATTTATTTCTCCGCAAGTTATGGGAAAAAAGCTAGACATTCACCCAATTACTATCATTTTTATTATTTTAACTGCCGGAAATTTATTTGGAATTATGGGGATTATTTTAGCAATTCCAGGATATGCGATATTAAAAGTGTTAGTAACGCATAGTTATAGATTTGTTAAGTTGAATACGTAAAAAAAGAGCTAAAACAGATAAAACTGTTTTAGCCCTTTTTTTATTTATACTCTTGTTGAAGTAAACAAATAAACCTTATGCGTAGGCTTTTAATTCAATGATAGGTAGATTGCTTTCCTTTAGTTTGTAATCAAAAATTAAATCGTCCATGCGAAAATTAGCATCTACTTCAAGAGAAATGAAGGTACCCCCGATTTCTACTTGATTTCCGTTCTCATTTTCAAAAGTGAGCGCACCGTCAAATGTTTCTATGTACTCATCGCAGGTGTATAAATATATTGCGATAGGTGTGAAATGTATAATTACCCCTAAAGTATCATCGTGACTATTATCATCGTTCTTAAATACATCAATCTTAAACGTATCATTCTTTTTAGTAAACCAACCCATGACATCACCTCGTTTTTGTATTACAAATTAATTCTATATATATTGATTATATATCGTTCGGAATAAATTGGTAATAACTATTGTTAAAACTTAATAAAAATAGAAAATTCGGTTTTGAGAGAACGAGAAATGTGATAAACTGTAAAAAAATAACGAAAAGCAATGAAAGAGAAGAGTACATATTCAAAACTTTGCAGAGAGCTGATATGTGGTGGAAATCAGTAAGGGATGAATATGGAATGGGCTCCGGAGCTTCTAGCTGAAATGAGTAGGCAAAGACGGTTACTTCACGTTACGAAGTTGAAGTGAGCTATGAATGATAGCTAATGAAGGTGGTACCGCGGGAGTCTCTCGTCCTTTTTATAGGATGAGGGGCTCTTTTTATTTTAAGGAAGGAGGAGTTAGGGTGAGCGAAAAAATAATGTTAACAGGAATTAAGCCGACAGGTTATCCTCATTTAGGAAATTATATTGGTGCGATTAAACCTGCATTACAAATGTCAAAGAAGAATGAAGGAAAAGCATTGTATTTTATAGCGGATTATCATGCGTTAAATGCTGTTCATGATCCAAGTCAGTTTAGTAGTTATACGAAAGAGGTAGCAGCTACTTGGTTATCACTTGGACTTGGAGAAGATGTTATTTTCTACCGACAAACAGAAGTGCCGGAGATTCTAGAATTAGCTTGGATATTAGCTTGCCTAACTCCGAAAGGGATTATGAACCGTGCCCATGCGTATAAAGCGAAGGTGGAGCAAAATAAAGAATTGGGTTTAGAGGTAGATGCAGGCGTGAATATGGGATTATATACGTATCCGATTTTAATGGCAGCTGACATCTTACTACTTCAAGCTACTCATGTGCCGGTAGGGAAAGACCAAATTCAGCATATTGAAATCGCGCGTGATATTGCGACGTATTTTAATCATACATTTGGTATGACATTTACGCTTCCGGAGTATGTCATACAAGAAGAAGGTGCCATTTTACGTGGTCTTGATGGAAGGAAGATGAGTAAAAGTTATGGAAATGTGATCCCATTATTTACAGAGCAAGAAAAACTACGAAAATTAATATTTAAAATTAAAACAGACTCCTCACTTCCGAATGAACCGAAAGAACTAGAAACGTTATTTATGATATATAAAGAATTTGCGACAGAAGATGAAATACAGTCGATGCGCGAAAAGTATGAAACTGGAATCGGATGGGGCGATGTGAAAAAAGAGTTGTTTCGCGTTGTAGACCGTGAATTAGCTGGACCTCGTGAAAAGTACGCTCTGTATATGAATGAGCCAAGTTTATTATATGAAGCGTTAGAAAAAGGTGCTGAGCGGGCGCGTACTATTGCGAAGGTAAATTTAGCAGAAATTAAAAAACGGATTGGGTTTGAGAGGGAACGCTGAGCGTTCCCTTGTTTTTTTATAAAAAAATCGAACGAAATTTAAATTTGTTACCAATATAGAGTGAGGGAGGGATAGAAATGGTTACAATTCTCCAATTAAAAATGTTGCTAGTTCAAATAGGAACAGAAATTGTACCACCTAGTAATTTAAAAGAAAAAATTTTAATTCAAGTTAATCTGATGGAGGAAGTAACATTTAATCATGTTGAGGTGAATAAAGATGAGTGAAATTGTGTTAGCAGTTCAAGGTTTAAGTAAGACTTATGAGAGTGTAGATACAAATGTTAGAGCTTTACAAAATGTATCTTTGGAGTTAAATAAAGGAGAACTCCTTGCTGTAATGGGAACGAGTGGGTCTGGGAAGAGTACATTGCTTAACATACTTGGTGCTTTAGACAAACCTGATGAGGGAGTCGTATATGTAAATGGTGAAGTCCCTAAAAATATGTTTGTTGAACCATATGCAACGGAGTACAGGCGGGATAACATAGGATTTATATTTCAGTCATTTCATTTATTAAAGGATTTATCTGTAGAAGAAAATATTGCGTTACCCCTCATATTATCAACTGATTCAGAAGAGGAGATACGAGAAAAAACAAATAAAATATTAGATGTTCTTGGTTTAGTAAATTGGAGAAATCATCGACCAGTTCAGCTTTCTGGGGGACAACAACAGCGTGTTGCAATTGGTAGGGCATTAATAACATCTCCTCCAATTGTTCTTGCAGATGAACCTACTGGAAATTTAGATTTCAATACGTCTAATGATATTTTACGAGTACTAGTCGATATGAAACAAAAATTTAATCAAAGTATGATTCTTGTTACTCATGATCCTCACATTGCTACGTATGCAGATCGGGTTCTCTTCTTTCATAATGGAGAAGTTGTTGATGATTATACGTGTTCTCATGGAGTAAATGATATGAATATTATTTTAGATAAATTTAAAAAATTAATGGAGAAATCAAAATGATAAAATCAGTACGAGGATTAGGTTTACGCTTTTTTAAGATGAATAAATTTACTGCTATTTCCTCTATAGTTAGCGTTATGTTGGCTGTTTTTCTAATTGTTACGATGATTGTATTTTCGAGTCATGCCAAACAGTCTGTTATAAATGAAGTTAAAAATTTATATGGAGATATGGATTTATCTGTTGGATATAACCCTGATCAAAATAAATTGATGGATAAATCTTTAATACAAAATATTAAGGAACAAGGAAATATTGAATACATGTCAAAAGTATTGGTAAATCATTTTCAAGTGAATAAATTGAATACAACTATTTATACAGTAGGTGTTCAAAATGATTCGTTATCTAAAAGTCGATATCACTTCTCTAAAAATCTATCAAATGAAGAAGTAACATTAAATGATGGATTAGCGGAAACTTTACAAGTAAAAGTTGGGGAAAAGGTTGAAATAGAAAATAAATTCTATGTAGTAAAAGAAATTTTACCCGATATAGAAGCTGGAGGTTCAGCTCCAGACATACTCGTTTTATCGGAAGGTGCGGTGAAACAGCACGTATATGAAAAAACGGGTAAACACAATGAGGCTACTTATGTGTTGATAAAAGCAAAAGAGAATGCAGATGTACTAGCATTGTCTAGTCAAATTCATAAAATAGACAAAGAATTAAGAATCGATATTGCGGAGGAAGACGAGTTTTTAAAAAGTAACTTAGTGTCATTGCATATTTTTATAGTTATTGTATCTGTATTAATACTTATTATTACATCGTTATTATTAATGTCTAATTTTGAAGTGTTTTTATATAAATATAAAAGTCAATTTGCTATTATGCGATCAATGGGAGCAACAACGAAACAAATGTTTAAAGTTATATTTATTCAATGTAGTGTAATTAATTTCTTTGGTGGAATATTTGGTTTGTTACTAGCTGTAATAAGTAACCGTTTTTTACAAAGTTGGCTAGAGCATGTATTTGCTTTTCAAATTAATACAATGAGTTTCGACTATGAAATAGCAATTGTAACAATGATTTGTAGTATCTTTTTTATTGAATTGTTTATGTTATATCCTTCATACAGAAGTTCGAAAATATTGCCAGTAAAGCTTATGCGCGAAAATGAGAAATCCGACTTTTCTAATAAAAAAACACGCAGTATGATGGGGAAATTCCTTTTAATTAGTAGCATATTTTTAACTGTTTTAGGTGGATTTGTAGCAAATACGGGAGATACGCAGGCGATAGTGATATTAATAGGGTCTATATTTCTTGTTTTAGGGGTGTATATATTATTTCCTATTTATCTTTCTTCGATATTAATAGCATGTCTACCTATAATGAAAAAAATATTTGGAAGGAATACATTTGTTGCTATTAAAAATGTAATTCCGCAAGTAAGGAAAAATACATTTGTTATCTTAATGATAAGTACAATGATGGTGATAGTTGTCTTCGGATCCACTATATTTAAAACGATGCAAAAAAATAATGAAAGATATTTAAAACGAGAATTTCCAACACATATTGTTGTAGAAAATCGTTTGAATAATGATTCAACAATTTCCTCACCTCATATACAAAATATATTTAAAGAAATAAGTAGTGTAAAAGGAGCTAGTACAATTAGTACGAACTCACTTGCAGAATTAAAGCAAGGTGAAAAATATATTACTTTTGACTATAATTTAGGTGATTTGAAAGAAATGGAAAAGCAAGGATTACTGCCAGAAGTACCTGCGAATTTGGAGAATAGTATAATTATTACCGAAGAGTTAGCAGAGCGGTATAAACTTCATGTAGGTGATATCGTTCAATTGGGTCTATTTTCAGAACAGGAACAAAAAGTTAGACCGACTAGTAAGGTGGAAATTGGGTTAATTGTTAATGAGCTACCGAATTCTCCTGCGGTACTTATGGATTGGAGTAATGTAACATATAAACAAGATTATACAGTTTTTGAGCGTGCATTTATTAGTTCAAATAATGAGAGAGAGACGTTGGAGCAATTAAAGGAATTAAAAGGTCAATATCCACAATTAAAAATAAGTAGTTATACCCAATCGTTAAAACAATCTAATTTAATGTTTCAGCAAAGATGGTCCATCTTCATTGTTGTTATTATAGTAATTTTGTTAAGTGTAACATTAGGGGTATGTAATACACTTATAAATAATATTCAATCTAAAAGAAAAGAGTTTGCCATTTTACGAGCAATAATAGTTAAGAAAAAGGGGATTGTACAAGTTATTTTGACGCAAGTTAAATTATATGTACTTATTGGAATAGTGCTAGGCGTTGTGATAGGAACATTATTAACCTATATGGTAAGTATAATAGATCGTACACCTTTATTTTTTAATTTCAAACTTATCGTAACGGTAATAGCGGGGATGTTTGGAATAGTCCTTATTATTTTTCTACCTTTTGCTAATAGAATAGGAAAAAGGGATATTGTACAAGAGTTAAATAAGGATAATAAATAAAAATATAGTCAAGGTGAATCTCATCTTGACTATATTAATAGTTCAATTCGAATTCTGAAAGTCAGTAACAATCCTCTCAATAACAGAAGGAAGATTACTAGGTAACTCATCTAGCGGAAAGAAGCGCAGTTCTTTCGATTCCGTTTGGTCGCATACAAGTTCGCCATTGAATTCGCGGCAAATATAAACAACGAGTACACCGTGTACTTGATTGCCGTTTGGATAGATTTGAAAGAAATCTGGTCCTGAGTATGTACGGAATAGTTCTGGATTTTTAATAATAAGTCCAGTTTCCTCATACACTTCTCGCTTTAAAGCGTATTCTAACGTTTCGTTATATTCTAAGGCGCCGCCAATAATGCCCCAGCGGTTAAAATCTGTACGTAGCTGCAGTAATATTTCATTTTTCTCATTTAATATAATGGCGTGTGAACCTATTAAAATAAGTGGATGATTTCCTACTAAATTTCTCATGTCTTCAATATAACCCATGTTATTTCTCCTTGCTTTTAATAATAGTTAGGAAGTTCTTTTAACATTCTTTCTGTTTTACGTGCTGTATAGGCTAAGTTATGATCATCTTTCGTTCTGAAAAATAATGTGCGTAAAAAGGTTTTAATGTTGGCACATAATATACAATACTCATTAAGCGAAAGGCGTTTTCTAATTTGAGGAAGCCTTTTTATTTTTTTATAAATAATTGAAATTAACTCATCTTGCGGAAAATCATGATATAGCATCGATAGTAACGGTGTAACAATCCGTTCATCTTCATTATTATGAAAAAGGTCAGATGGAATGAAGATTTTATTCAATAAACAATGAATTAATTCTTCATACCACTCAAAAGTCGTATAGGAATTGTGAACAATTTCAGTAAAGGCATCAGATACGTGGGCAAGACAATGAGCCCATCCTTTATTTTCAATATAGCCTCGGAAATCTGTTTCTAAGTTTGTGTATGTAATGAGTTTGTTTTTTATTTCTTCGATATCCTCTTCTGTAAAAAAGTAGTGCGAGTTAGCGAATTGGAGTATTAACGCAAGTAACGAAACAGTGTAAGAACGTGTGAAAACCCCATCTGTATGCGGGGAGTAAATGTCACAATATAAATACTCATCACTTAAACAAGTTTGTAAAAGTAATTTCAGCTGATCATCCATAAGGAATTCATGATGAATGAAATGTGCAAAACATTTATATATAAGTTGGTAACGAACGTAACTATCAGTCGTTCCGATATACTGAAGCATGTTGAGTGTTAACTCATTTATATCTATATGTTGCAGTTGCGTATAGTCATTTTGTTGTATAAGCTCTAACTGTTGTTGTAACGTTGTAATATCCAATGGAGAACCTCCTCCGCACTTTAAAGATGCGATGTTTTCTAGTATTCTATATATTCAAGGACAATCCTGCTCATGCAAGGAGAACAAGTAGAAATTCGAGTATGACATAGATGAGGGAAGTATATGATGACTATAGAACAGTTAGAAAAACATTTTAAAATAAGAAGAAATGCTTCTTCTATTATGATAAAAGAAAATAATGCAGAGCTTTTTACAGAAGAGCAATTAGAAGAAATAGTGCAGTATTGCGTTGCTGAGGCTGAAAAAGAGGGAATAGAAAACTTACATTTTGAAATTTCTTCAAAAAGCCCAAATTATGATGTATATAAGAAATCTTTCGAAACGTATTCATTTGAATATGCTACTGAAAACATGATTGTATTTAAGGATATATATGAAGTAGAAGGTGTCGAAAGTGAAATTGATTTTAAGCTTATTGAAGAGATAGGCGAAGACGCTTTTTATTCATTGTGGAATGAAGTGACGGGAGAACAAATCGATTATGATCACTTTGTAAATATGATGCTACAAGAAATTGGTGAGCAATGGAAAGAGCATTGTTTAACAGCGAGTGTCGATGAAGAGCCGGTAGGAATTGTAATCCCGCATATTGAGAGTGGTACGTTAGAAGAAGGAAAACTAATGTATTTCGCAGTTGCTCCAAATATGCGAAATAAAGGGTATGAAGCAGCGTTCTTTACAGGGGCAATGTTTGTCTTAAAAGAAATAGGCGCATCTTATTATATTGGCGAGACAAATGTACAAAATGAGTGGATGAAGGATGTCTTTGAAAAGAATGGATGTCAGTTGTTAAGTTGTACTGAGCGATATGTGAGAAGGTTTTAGGAGGGGGAAAAGGTTCTTGAACTTGTTTAACGGGAATCCGTGTACAAATTTTGAACAAGTAAAAGAACTTCTAGCCTGTTTGTAAGATAAAAAGAAAAATGAGAACGACAAAATAGATATTCCTATAATACAATAGAGAAAGATTCGATTATACGAGAAAGTGTTGGTGAAAGAATGGAGCAGCAAAGAAATTGGTTACAAGCAACTGTAGAAAGAAATGAAGACAATACGTTATATATAAAGTGGGAAAATAATATAGAAGAAGTTCGCATTTACTGGAGTACTTCACCAGAGCATATTGAAGAAACGGGAGAATTACTTGCAACGGTAAATGGAGAATCATCATGTACAGTTCAAAACCCGAGTGAAACTGAACGTCCATATTTTAGACTAGTAGGAAGTAATGGACAAGCAGTGACAGTAGCTGAGCGTAGATTGCCATTACAAGGCGCGTTTAACTTCCGTGATATGGGAGGATATGAAACGACTGAAGGCCGTAAAGTAAAATGGGGCAAGTTGTACCGTTCTGAAGAATTAGCAGGACTAACAGAGTGGGATATCGACTATTTACAAAAGTCTGGCTTAAAATTAATTTGTGACTACCGTACAGATTTTGAAGTGAAGCATAAGCCGAATCCAGAGATTACGGGTGCTCGTCAAGTGTGCTTACCAGTTATGCAAGACTTGGCAAAAGACTTGAACATAAATGAATTTTTCCAAGTTGGTGACCTTTCTATGTTAGGGAAACCAGGCGAGTATCTTGTGAAAATGAATCAAGATTTCGTAAGTGGTAATGAAGCATTCGTGAGCTTCTTAAACTTAGCACAAAACCCAGAAAACTTACCGTTAGTAAACCACTGTACAGCTGGAAAAGACCGTACTGGATTCGGATCAGCACTATTATTACTTTTACTAGGTGTACCGGAAAAAACAGTAATGGAAGACTATTTACTAAGTAACGGCTTCCGTGAAAAATTAAATGAAAAAATGATGGCTTTTTTAGGTGCAAAAATTCAAAACGATGAAAGTAGAGCGATATTAGGTGCAATGTTTGAAGCGCGCGCTGAATATTTACAAGCTGCGATTGATGAAGTGAAAAAGCAATACGGTTCATTTGAAGCGTATGCTGAAAAAGCACTTGGCTTTACGAAAGAGTCGTTAGAAGACATGAAAGTGTTATTGCTAGAGGATAAATAATGAGGAGGGAGGCTAATTGGATTAGCCTCCTGTTTCTATTATGAAATTTTTCGTTGTCTTATTATTCCTATGACAATTGGAATAACTGTCCCAATTAACAATATCGGTAAAAATAATTTTCCGAAACCGCCGCTCCAATCTAAAGCTATTGAAATTGTTTCAAATTGGATGAAAGCAAAAATAAGTAAACAGACATTTTTTAATTGATTAAGCATTTTTCTGCTATTTAAATAAAACAGCGGAGCATTCGATTCATTAAGTCTTTGTGGGTAGTTATGAACTTCTGGAAACTTTTCTAAAGTTTGCATTAAAAGGAGTATGAATGCCCCAATTCCTGGTAGAAGCAAAAGTTGCCACTTTGATCCCCAGCGATCTACAGCCCCATATGCGTTATAATGTGTGGGTACTTCCTCGGGTAATCTTCCCCAAATGATAATCAAAAAAATGATTGATCCAAAGAATAATGAATATCCAATGATATCTCCAACCCATTCACTTTTTGTTTTTGGGATTTGTATTTTAGGTCTTCCCCATGAATTTACTATGTCTTTCCGCCCCTTTCTATTCCAGTATTCCCTTTTTTAAAAATGGATTCATTATCCAAATTATCTCAAATTTATAGTATTTTCACAATTAATTATTTTTGAATAACATGATTCGTGTGTCTGAAACAACTTTAAGATTGCTGTACAGCTATTATTCGTAAAGGGAAAAAGTTCGACTTAAGAGACGATTAATGAGAAAATACAAGTTGTAAATAACGTACTAGTTGAGGAGAGCATAATGAAATACAAAGTTATATTATTCGACGTAGATGATACATTATTAGATTTTCCTGAGACGGAAAGAAACGCATTACATAACGCGTTTGTACAGTTTGGCATGCCTACAGGATATGATGATTATCTTGCAAGTTATAAAGAGATTAGTAATGGATTATGGAGAGATTTAGAAAATAAAATGATTACACTAAGTGAATTAGCGGTAGATCGATTTAGACAATTATTTGCACTGCATAATATAGAAGTAGATGCGCAGCAATTTAGTGATGTATACCTTGAAAACTTAGGGAAAGAAGTACATCTTATAGAAGGTGCAGTACAATTATGTGAGAAACTACAAGATTGCAAGTTAGGTATTATTACGAATGGATATACGAAGGTGCAACAATCGAGAATTGGAAATTCGCCTTTATGTAACTTCTTTGATCATATTATTATTTCAGAAGAGGTTGGTCATCAAAAACCAGCGCGTGAGATTTTTGATTATGCATTTGAGAAGTTTGGGATTACTGATAAATCAAGTGTACTAATGGTCGGAGATTCGCTAACTTCTGATATGAAAGGCGGAGAAGATTACGGCATTGATACGTGTTGGTATAATCCAAGTTTGAAAGAAAATAAGACAGATGTTAAGCCGACTTATGAAGTGGAGAGCCTGCTACAAATTTTAGAAATTGTGGAAGTGGCGGAAGAAAAGGTAGTTTCATTTTAATCGTGTCGATATAATTTGAGTTGCGTTCAATTTATAGGTACGATCGGTGTAATAACTAGAGGTGAGTGAAAGATGTTAACGTTATTATTTGAGTTAGACAAGAGTATTCCGCAGAAAGATGAGCCACGGTATGCTGCTTATGCAAATGGCTTTATTGAAGGGGATTTAACGATTCATGTGGGTGACAGAGTACTTTTTCAAAAGTCATGTATGAAGGTCGCAGAGCTCGGCATTTATTTAGGACAGTGGATGGAACAAGTGCAACATGGGAAGAACGAACAGTTGAATTATGAAACGAGTGACCGTGAGGAAGTAATTCTCGGATTCGTATATGAAGAGGAAGATCAGTGGAGAGTTGCTTCCAGTTGGCAGCAATTTGAACTTCAAGAGCGTATATCGACTACAGTATTAGTAGAAAGCGTTGGGCGTTATTTGAATGAGCTCAATAAGGAGCTGCGCGCGATAGAATATCCTGTGACGTTTGATCAGTACTTAAGAGGAGAGCGAATGATGCAGCTTTCTTATAAACGACTGTGTGATAGTAAAGCGGATACGACTTCAATAGAGGTTTACAATGGAAGTGAAGGAGTAGGCGCAGTACGGGGCTATTATAAAAATGCGTTGATGAAAGTGCTAGACTTCATTCCGAAAGTCGGTAGTAATATCATTTATGAAATAAAGGATAGTAAGGACAATATTCGTGTCATTGCAAAGGATGTAAGTAGGCAGCGTCAAAGAAGGATTTTAGTAACGTACATCGATAATAATGATGCAGAGCATGAAATACTTGTATGTGACGGAAAGTTATTAGATGCAAATTTCTTATTTACTTTTACATATAAGGGAGAAGAATATGTTGTTCACAAAACTTCAATTGGGCTTGGAAAGTTATTACGAAACGGCTATGTAATCGCAGATTGGAATATTCGTCTTGAGGAAGATATGTATTATATCGAGATGGATGTATATGATGAAAATTATATAGAAGATCAATACTTACTGTTAGGCGTATTTCATGCTGTTTTGTATGGTTGATAAATGAGAAGTACCGGCATTCTTTATGGGAAGGATGCCGGTATTTTTATGTGATTTTGTGTCCTTAATTAATCCTCAAAAATAAAAATCTCATCAATCGTACTATGAAGTGCCTTCGCTATATCGTGAGCGAGTTGTAAGGAAGGGTTATATTTTCCTTTTTCGAGATGGCTTATCGTTTCACGACGTACACCAACAGTTTTCGCTAAATCTTCTTGTGTCATGTTCGATTTGGCGCGGTATTCTTTTATTCTCGTTACGAACGCCATGGCGCATCTTCCATTTCATCAACAGGTTTATCATAAAAGAACATAGAGAAGCCGAACGTAAGAATGAGTGTGCTGAAAATAAGAGCGATATCAATCTCTTGTAGCGCCGGGTTTGGAAATAACATTTCAATAAACATAATGATAGCGGTCGTTAGTAATGTAACGATAAAGGCATTGCGGCACGATTTATTGACGATTTGTTCAAATAGTTCATCGTGTTGAACCGTTCTATACGTTGTGAAAAAGGAGAAGAAACAAAACATAGTAAACAATCCTTTTTCATAAAAAAAGCCGAGGAAACCGAAGAAACCGAGAAATCCTAAATATTTTATCCAAGTTGTTTTCACGATAGATTCTCCTTTCAGTGTTAGAAATAAATCACGTTATGTTATAAATATATCACATATAGAAATGTATAGTAATAATAGTTTTCCAATTCTTTTCATAATAATAGTAAAAAGAGGAAATATACTGCGAAATAAAGAGGATAATATTGTAAAATGGTTGTAAGGAGGGGGAGGAAGGAATGTTAACTTGGATCATGATCGTTGTATTACTTGTAGTCATTACTGTAGTGGCGACGGTGTTAATTGGGCGAAATGGTGATGCGAATTATAGTAAAGCGACAAAAGGGAATATTAAACGGCTGACGATGATTTATATTATATTAGCTGTCGTTTTAATCGTTGGATTAGGCGTGTATATTTATTTTAAAGGTTAAAAAACTGAAAAAATATAAAAATCTAAAAATAGAAGTATGCTATAATATTAATATAGTTATTTGGTAATTAAGGAAAGGATTGGATGGAATGATTGAAATTACGAATGTGTCAAAAAGTTATAATGGGTCTACCTATGCAGTAAAAGATTTAAGTTTATCTGTGCCTAGCGGAGAAATCTTTGGATTTTTAGGGCCGAATGGTGCGGGTAAATCAACGACAATTAAGATGATTACTGGTATTCATGGGGTGGACAAAGGGACGATTACGATTAACGGTATAGATATTATGAAAAATCCGATGGAAGCGAAAAAGACGTTTGGTTATGTTCCAGATAGTCCAGATATGTTTTTACGTTTAAAGGGACTTGAATATTTAAACTTTATGGCAGATATGTATGAAGTGCCGAAAGAAGTACGCCAAGAACGAATCGAGTCTTTAGCAAAGAAATTTGATCTTTACAATGCGTTATCGGATCAAATTCAAAGTTACTCGCACGGTATGAGACAAAAAATCGTTATTATTGGTGTGCTCGTGCATGAGCCAGATGTATGGATTTTAGATGAACCATTAACGGGGCTTGATCCGAAATCTGCATATATTTTAAAAGAAATGATGAGAGAACATGCGGATAAAGGAAAGATTGTATTTTTCTCTACACACGTATTAGAAGTAGCGGAAAAAATATGTGACCGCGTTGCGATTATTAATAAGGGAAATCTTCAGTTTAAAGGGAATTTAGATGAAATGAGAGATCATTTTAAATCCAATGAATCACTTGAAAAAATGTTCTTGGAGATGACGGGCAATGAGTAAGATTTGGACGTTAACGAAAGTATTATTGAAATTAAATTATGCAGATTTCATAACAGATAAGAAGAAGCGATGGGCGTATGTATTTTCATTTGCAGCCATTTTATTTGTTGGCTTTTTAATATTTGGTTCGATGACGCACGGAATGTATGAGGGTGTGAAACATTTAGGGCAAGACCCAGGAATGATTATCGCAATGGGACTTGCGATTGCGAGTATATGGGTATTTTTAATGAGTATAACGAACATTTTAACTGTATTTTACTACAGTAATGACATTGAAATGTTATTGCCATTACCATTAAAACCAGCACAAATTATTTCGGCAAAATTTTTAACGGTATTAATTACACAATACGTAATGAGTTCATTTATTTTATTACCAATCTTTATTACGTACGGGTTAAAAAGTAGCGCATTTATTACATATTATATATACATGATTTTTATTTACTTACTCTTCCCGATTGTGCCGTTAGTATTAGCTTCATTACTGATGACAGTTATTATGAGGTATACAAATATAGCGAAAAACAAAGATCGAGGCAATATATTTATTGGAATCGTAAGTATACTATTTATTGTAGGAATTAATGTATTTTTACAGTGGAAAAATAAAAGCTCGTTTTCTGAAGATGCGCTTACGAATTATCTTGCGAACAACCAATCTTCTCTTTTAGTACAAATGACAAATTATTTTCCGACTACATATTTTGGAGCAGTGGCATTAGTAGAAAATGCAAATTGGAAGGGACCTTTATACGTAATAATCTTTGCACTTATTTCATTTGTATTTTTTGTGTTGTTTTATTACATTGCAGAGCGTACATATTTAAAAGGGGTTATTGGACTTTCAACTAGTACAGCAAAAAAAGAGGTCATTTCAGCAGAAGGTTTACAAAAATCAACGGTACAAAGTTCACATTTAAAAGCGTATGTGAAAAAAGAATTTAAAACGTTATTCCGTACACCGCAATTTTTCTTAAATTGTATCGTACAAACTTTCGTTATGCCGATTATGTTATTCTTTGTTTTATTCGTGCAAGATGGGAATTTAAAATGGATTACAGGGTATATTGATAACCCAAAATCAGCAGGATTGGCGATTGGTGTAGGACTTTGTGCATCGTTATTTTTAATGGGAAGTAACGTTATCGCAACAACATCATTTTCACGTGATGGAAGCTCTTGGTTTGTGAATCGTTATTTACCTGTAAAAGCTTCGGATATCTTTTTTGCGAAAGCGATCACTGCTTGGTTAATTAATGTAATTATTTTAGCAGTATTCGGTATTACGATGGCAGTTGTAGCTGGGATTTCTCCTGTATTCATGTTACTGTGGTTTTTACTAAGTGCGAACGGTTTACTGTTAATTAATTTAATTGGTACACGCTGGGATGCACAAACTGCAGATATACATTGGGATACAGAGCAGAAATTATTTAAGAGCCGCTATACAACATTGTGGAATTTTTTAGCTAATATTTTTATAGCTTTAGTTATTGTAGCGGGAGTAAGTCTATTATACTTCTTCCTTCAAGTAGGACTGTGGGTTATGTTTATCGTTTTATTTGTAATGTTTACGATTGTAAATTATATCTTCATTAAAATTTTAAAATTAGGTGCAGAACGCATATTATCAAATATTGAATAAAAAGATAGATCCTCTGTATTCGTGCAGGGGATTTATCCATAGATGGAGGAGAAAAGGTGAAGAAAATAGCAATTGTAACAGGGGCAACTCGTCTGAATGGAATTGGTGCAGCTGTATGCAAGGTGCTTGCTCAAAAAGGGATAGACATTTTTTTCACGTACTGGTCTCAGTATGATAAAGCGATGCCGTGGGGAATGCATGACAAAGAGCCCTTTTTGTTGAAAGAGGAGATTGAAAGTTTAGGTGTTCGATGTGAAATGGCAGAAATCAATTTATCGCAGTCGTATTCGCCAAATCGTTTGTTTTATATGGTCTCAGAACGTTTAGGTGATCCATCTATTTTAATTAATAATGCAGCGTATTCTACACATACAAGAATTGAAGAATTAAATGTAGAACAGCTAGATAAACATTATACAGTAAATGTCCGCGCTACTATGCAATTAAGTTCATTATTTATAAAACATTATGCACTGAAAACGAATGGAAGTATTATTAACCTTACTTCAGGACAGTCACTAGGGCCAATGCCTGATGAACTAGCATACGCAGCAACGAAAGGAGCAATTGAAGCATTTACAAAATCAGTAGCACCAGTTGCGATGGAGAAGGGGATTACAGTGAATGCTGTTGATCCAGGACCGACGAATACAGGATGGATTACAGAGGAGCTGAAGAATCATTTAGTATGGAAGTTCCCACAAGGTAAAGTAGGAGAACCGTCAGATGCAGCACGCTTAATTTCTTTTTTAGTAAGTGAAGAAGCAAAATGGATTACGGGGCAAGTCATTCATTCGAACGGTGGTTACTCATAAATATATTATGTTAACAATTGTTGAGAAACAAAAAAATAAAAGAAAATTTTATTTTTTTGTTTGAATAAAATGTCAAGAAAGATAAAAATTTGATAGGAGAGTATATCGTCATATGAAGATAGTAATTCTTAATTTGACAATATACTCTTTTTCTTTTACTACAGAGAAGAAAAATGAAGTAGAAGAAACTCGAATATTCAAATGGGTTTATCAGTTTTTGTACGTATTATTATGAAGATTACTGTCGGAAAGATGGTGATTCATGTGAAAAGGGATTTTTTAAGGGGAAATCGAATCGTAAAGGGGAGGATAAATAAAGTAAACATAGGGGGATTTATATGAAAATGAAAAAGGTCGCTATCGCATCGATAACAATTGGTACAATGCTTACTATGGCAGCTTGTAGTCCTTCAGCAGATAAAGAGACAGAAAAGAAAGAGCAAGTAACAGCGCAAAATGAAGGAGAATCAAAAACGACAAGTGCAGATGAGACGTCAAAAACAACGAAAGATACTGAAAAAGATACAAATACTTCTTCAAATGAAAAAACAGATAAGGATGCAAAAAATACGAAAGAATCATCAGGAACAGAGAGTAACGGTAAAACGTCATCTCAAAATGAGAATGTGAAAACAAAAGAAAAAGAGACGACAGGAAAAACGAATGACGAAACGACTAGCGGAAAAACAACAGATCAAAGTACAAGTACAAACTCAAACGGAAAAACAACGAAAGATCCGAAGAAAAGCGTAGCTGTGAAAACAAATGTAAAAGAAGTTGCTGCATTAGTTGATAGTTTAGACAAGCAATTAGCTGCAAATCCGAAATTAGAAACAGTAAATAAACTTGGAAAACAAATTAATGAAAAGTGGGATGTAATCGAGAAAGAGTTAGAAGCATCTCACCCAACTGAATATAAAACAATCGGACAAAGTATGTATCCGTTAATTGTAGGAGCGGAGAAAGAAAAGATAGATATTAATAAAATGAAATCATTAACGACGAAAACGAAAAAAGATTTAACTCAGTTATTAACGAAACTTTCGTAGTTTGAAAAGCCTACTGTGGAAGTAGGCTTTTTTGTGTTGAGAGTGTAAGTAAAGTTTATGGGAAACCTAACGAAAAAGGATGGTGATAAAAATGACAATAGATCGAGTTTGTACAATTGGGCCAGCAAGTAATAATAAAGAAACGTTAGCGCAGTTAATAAACAATGGTATGAAAATAGTGCGCTTGAATTTATCACATGGCACGCATGAAAGTCATAAAGACATCATTCGTTTAGTCAAATCGTTAGACGATTCTATTAAAATTTTAGGCGATGTACAAGGTCCTAAAATAAGGTTAGGTGAAGTAAAAGGAGAACAAATTACACTTCAGGCGGGAGATTCTTTTATTTTACATACGCAAGCAGTTACAGGGAGCAATAGAGAAGCAAATGTTGATTATGAAGGAATCACGAATGATGTGAAAGTTGGAAGTAGAATTTTAATTAATGATGGAGAAGTTGAGTTAATCGTTGAAACGGTAAGTGCGGATAAAATAGAAACAAAGGTCAAAATAGGTGGTAATATCTCATCTCATAAAGGGGTGAACTTACCAGGGGCAATCGTTAGTTTACCAGCTATTACGGAGAAAGATAAAAAAGACATTCAGTTTCTTCTAGAAGAGGATGTTGATTTTATCGCATGTTCTTTCGTACGGAAACCTAGTCATATAAAAGAAATACGAGATTATATACAACAGTACAAAGAAACTTCACCTAATGTAATTGCCAAAATAGAAACGATGGAAGCAATCGGGAATTTTCAAGATATATGTAAAGAAGCAGACGGAATTATGATTGCAAGGGGTGATTTAGGAGTAGAGTTGCCGTATCAATTTATTCCGCTCTTGCAGAAAATGATGATTCAGGAATGTAATCGAACGAATACATATGTTATTACAGCGACACAAATGCTTCAATCAATGGTAGATCATTCTATTCCAACAAGGGCTGAGGTAACTGATGTGTTTCAAGCTGTACTGGACGGAACGAACGCTGTTATGCTGTCTGCTGAAAGTGCATCAGGCGAGCATCCAATTGAAAGTGTAAGAACATTACGTCTCGTTTCTGAATTCGCTGAGCATGTGAAAAAAGAGGGGCCATTTGTGATGAAAGATGTACTGGAATTGTTGCATAAGTCTTTGGATGAGTGATAAAGTGAAACTTTAATCAGTGGGGGTTTTGTCCATCCCTCACTGATTATCAGCCCTCACCAATTGGGCTTTTACGGGCAGTAAGACTCCCACCTAACTCCTCCGCATTTGCCGAATTTTGAGGTGGGAGTCTTACTGCCCGGCGAATAGCGGGATAAATAAAAAGAGGGCGGATATGCATCCACCCTCGTGTTTTTCATTCTTATTATTCTTGCTCTTGCTCGTCCAAAATTTTATCAAAAGCAGCAGATACTTTATCAAACTCTTCATCATTTTCAATGTATGAAAACTCATTATCTTCTTCTACTTTTAAAAAGAAAATATCAATGTCTTCCTCAGATTCTGTTTGAATGTCTTCTACGAAGGCAACTGCAATATATTCTGCGCCTTCGACATCCATCGCTCCGAGTACTTCTACTTCCTGATCCTCATTATTCTCATCACTGAGAGTAAACACTTCGCCAACTTCAATATCAGACATATCCATTCTCCTCCTGTTCGACTCTAAAAAATAGAGCGCTCAAACTGTATACATACTAACATATCTTTCCATGAAAAATCAATTTCATACATTAGAAAAACAACTGATTCTTCAATAGAATAAGTATTTAGCTAGAAGGAGTTTTATTTGTGAGTGCTATATTACTTAATCCATTCAACAATTGTATCCATAGTTTGTCTTGTTTTATCACGCTTTGGCTCTTCTTTACGGTAACCAAAGGCAACCATAACAGATACTTCAAGATTATCGTCTTTTATAATGCCTTCTTGACGAAGTAAAGAATCTATTTTCTCTTTATCAAATCCTTCTATTGGACAAGAATCAATGCCGATTTGAGCTGCACTCGTCATCATATTACCTAAAGCAATATAAGTTTGCTTAGATGCCCAATCAAATACAGCACGATCGGATTGTAATAAGTTAAAATCTGTTTCCTGGAACTTTTTGAAGAATTCATATCTAATTTTTTGAGTGTCTTCAGGTAATCCAATAATATCGTTCATCATATGTTTAATATACTCTGCATCATAATGCATATCTTTAATATTTCTTGAAAGAACAATGACAAAGTGACTAGCTGTTGCAAGTTGCCCACCAGCGCCCCATGAATACGGTTGTAGTTTTTCTCTTAATTCTTTATTTTGTACGACAATAAATTTCCAAGGTTCATAACCAAAAGAAGAAGGAGATAATCTGCCTGTTTCTAAAATGAAATGAAAATCCTCTTCTGAAATTTTGTGCATAAGATCGAACTCTTTACATGCATGTCTGAAATGGAAAGCCTCCATAATTTTCTCTTTTGTAATTTGTTTTGTATTTGTCATAAAAGTTCCTCTTTTCATTAATTTATTTTTGTAAGTAAATTATATTTTTAAAGTAACATAGATACAAGTACGCACATTTATGTGTTATAGTATCAAAAAAGATACTATTGGTAAGGGAAGGGACTTATGATGGATTGTTCAAACGAAAATAATATAAATTACCCATTTTTAAATAAATATTCTTGTCCAGTGGAAGCTATGGTTGAGGTTATTGGCGGAAAATGGAAAGGGGTTATTTTGTATCATTTATTAGATGGTACAAAGAGATTTAATGAATTAAAAAGATTAAAACCTAATATCACACAAAGAATGTTAACACTGCAGCTGAGAGAACTTGAAGCAGATGGCATTATACATCGTGAAGTATACCGTGAAGTGCCGCCAAAAGTAGAATATTCGTTAACGGAGCTTGGTGAATCACTACGTCCAATGATTCTATTAATGATGGAGTGGGCAACTCATAATATGGAGAAAGTTTTGGAGAGTAGAAATACGAAAAATAATAGTTAAGAGTTGTAGAAATAAAAGGTGTTTTCCATATGTGAAGACACCTTTTATTTTTTACTTTCTTAAATTTTGGTTGTAATTAAAATGCATGTGAATCTATTCTGGGGATGTGCTGTTGATTTTGCTATGAATTAAAAACTTCCTTTTTAGTAGTAGAAGCAGCATCTAATAAAAGGAAAACGGCTGCTATAATATGTAGAACGATTACTATATAAGGAAAGAAGGCAACTAGAGTAACGATAATACCTATATAATGAGCGTACGTATTCATGCCTGATTTTTTAGCTAATAAAATAGTAGTGATATGTAAAGCAATCAATAGTAGTAAAGGTATCCCGTGTAGATTAACAAGACTTGGAAATAAATAATAGCAAGGAAGTAATAATAGGTGAGAGATCCCTGTAGTCCACTTTAGTGCTTGTATGTAGGTTTTCAAAATAAATCCTCCTAAAAACATCAGTATCTATATATTACCAAAAATAACAATAAATTGGATATTAAATATTTGTGGTTTTTAGTAGAATATAATTGTTTTATGTTAACTGATTGTTGAGTTGTCTATAAAATAGAAAAACCACCCAAGCGAGGGTGGTTCGTATTATAAATAACTACTTAAAGAAGAAAGGGGAACCTTCACCTCACTACCTTCCTTCATATTCCGCAGCACAACAGTGTTTGTACTAAGTTCTTCTTCCCCAATAATAAGCACATAAGGGATGTTTTCCTTATTGGCATAATTAAGGGCCCGTTTTAATTTGCGTCCTGCTAGTTCGAGTTCGACTTTTAGGGAAGTGGTAGAACGTAATTGCTGGGCAATTTGTAAACATTGTAATTCTGTCCCGAGTGGGATGATAAATACATCCGCTGTAGATAATATTGTTTCTTTCTGTGATAGTGCTGTGTAAATAACGTCTAAACCGAATGAAATGCCGACTGTTGGATAGCTCATATTATCACCACGGAATGCCCCGATAATATTATCGTATCGACCGCCGCTACCGATGCTGGATGTAATCGAGCCATCTTTTAAAAAGATTTCATACACGGTACCTGTATACATTGTAAGTCCTCGTGCTAAAAATGGATTGAATATAGCATTTTCATTTATTCCAAGGGCAATTAAGTATTGCTGTAATTGTTGCAATTCGTTTACTCCATCGGCAACGAGTGGAGTATTGAAAGCTTCTTTAAAGTCAGCAATTGAAAGCTTTAGACAAGATAAAACGGTATTACATATCGTATCAGCCATTTCTTCAGAAATTCCGCGTTCTAATACATCTTTTCGTACACCATCAATCCCAATCTTTTCGATTTTGTCTAATGATAAAATGACGTCACTCGTTCGTTCAGTAGGGATGTTAATGGACTCGAGAATACCATTTAACAATTTTCGGTTATTATATTGGATCGTTACTTCTAAGTTTAACGTTCGGAACAGTTCAAACGCCATACTCATAAGTTCCGCCTCTGCCATGACTGATTCTACACCGACTATATCAACGTCACATTGAATGAACTCACGAAATCTTCCTTGTTTAATTGGCCCATCTCGAAAGACTTTTCCAATTTCATACCGCTTAAAAGGGAGGCGGATGTTCGGATTCATTGCCACGACTTTTGCGAATGGAATGGTTAAATCGTAGCGTAAGGCAAGGTCACGTTTTCCTTGATCTTGAAGCGTATATATTTCTTTTAAAATTTCATCGCCACCGCCGTACTTGTAAGACATAAGCTCATACATATTTAACGTTGGTGTTTCTAACGGTTTACATCCGTATCGTTCAAACGTATCTTCACAAGCTCTTTTAATTTTATTTCTTAGCACTTGTTCCTCTGGTAAATAGTCTTTCGTTCCTTTTACATTTTTCATTTCCATAGTAATCACTCCTTTTTAAATAAAAAAAGCTATGCAGGTATAAAAATACCCACATAGCTTTATAAGCGCTTCATGGGTCAACAGGAAAAGCCCTGTACCCACGAAGAAAAATTTTTCTTCGGATACACGGCATTACGTATGATGATGAAGTTGGAAAGAAGTATTAACATTTCGCATGACAAATCTCTCCTTAACATAAGTTTTTCCAAATTATATCAGATGATTTTTGAATTATCAATATTTTTAGTTTTGAAATATAAGTGAAGTTATGTAGGAGAAATGGAAAAGGGTGTATAATAAAACTTAATAATATGAATTAACCTTTTAAGGAGACCGTTATGAAAAAAGATAAAACAAATGCGATGCGAATATTAGATAAAGAAAAGATTGAATATTCGATGATGTCATATGATCCGGAAGATGGAAAAATTGATGGTGTATCAGTAGCTGAGAAAATTGGACGAGAAGTGAGAGAAGTATATAAAACGTTAATCGCTCAAGGGAATAGTAAAAATTATCATGTGTTTATCATTCCGGTAGATGAAGAACTAAATTTAAAAGCTGCTGCAAAAGCGGTAAGTGAAAAGAAGATTGAAATGATTCCTGTTAAAGATATTACGAAAGTATCAGGATATATTCGCGGTGGTTGTTCACCAGTAGGAATGAAAAAGTTATTTTCTACATGCATTGATGAGAGTGCTCAATCGCTTGAAACAATCATAGTGAGCGGCGGGAAGATTGGCGTGCAAATTGAGCTGAAAGTGGATGACTTGATGAAAGTGACGAGAGCGCAGTTTGGTGAAATAACGAAATGATGATACATAGGAAAAGAAGTTTTAGTTTTATTAAATTTAGATAAAGATTTTAGGATAATTAGTCCGTTTTGTCTTAGAAAGGTGTAGATTTTTTGAATACGAAATTAATCATAGTAGAAGGGCTTCCTGGCTTTGGGAAATCCACCACCGCAAGCTTGCTTTACGATATTCTAATTGAAAAAAGTATTGACGCTGAGTTATTTCTTGAAGGGAATCCGGACCACCCTGCTGATTATGATGGGGTATCTTGTTTTGATAAAAGTGAATTCGAAAGTTTGTTAGTGAATAGTGGTAATTTTAAGGAAGTAATTAGTGATAGAGTCACGGAGCGAGAAAACAATTATTTATTGCCATATAAAAAAATTAAAAATGAATACAGCTCTAATTTTCCTGAAAATTTATTAAATACCATTTTCAAAAATGATATATATGAATTATCGCTAGAGAGGAATATTGAATTAATAACTGAAAAATGGAGGGATTTTGTTGAAATAGCCAACAACGAAAATAAAATTTATATTTTTGAATGTTGCTTCATACAAAATCCATTAACAATCGGGATGGTTAAATATGGTGAAAAAAAAGAGAAAGTTATAAGTTATATTAATGCATTAGCGAAAATCATAGAAAAATTAGATCCAGTATTGTTATATATAGAACAAGATGATTTGGAATTCTCATTCAGAAAGGTATTTAATGAAAGAGCAAAAGAATGGTCTGCTGGATTTATTGAGTATTATACAAATCAAGGGTATGGGAAAATGAAAGGCTATCACGGTTTAGACGGAACAATTAAAGTTTTAGAAGCAAGAAGAGATATTGAAAGAGAAATATTTGATATGTTAAATATAAAAAAGACAAAAATTGATAATTCACAGTATGAAGCTATCAAATATAAGTCAATGATAATTGGAAAATTGAAATCACTTGAATTTCTAGATTAATGTAGTGCTTTAAGTGAGCAAGAAACTAAGGGTTTTTAACTTCAGCTTTCGAAAATTATACAAATAATCTGTTCACTGGATTCTCATAGAAAACTGTAGTGAGATGAAATATTTGATGTTGAAGCATGTCAAAATCTTAACTAGATGGTTAGTATCGGTACCCACAATAAAAAGGCAGGAACATATCAAATATGTTCCTGCCTTTCATTTTAGAGAGATGTTTCCTAACAGTTGATTTTGTTAACGAAAGTCGACTTTAAATCCATATTTTGTATAGAATAAAGTACATATAATAAAAGTATGAGGTGATACAGTGAGAGAGATTCATATTCATAAAATAATTGCGGATAAGAGAAAAGAAACGGGAATTACGCAGGAAGAGTTAGCAGCGTATATCGGTATTACGAAGGCGTCTGTTTCCAAATGGGAGACAGGGCAGAGTTATCCGGATATTACATTTTTACCACTGTTAGCATCGTACTTTAATATAAGTATAGATGAACTAATCTGTTATACACCACAAATGGAACAGGGAGATATTAGGGATTTATATCATAGACTAGCGGAAGCTTTTAGTGAAGAACCGTTTGATGAAGTAATGATGGAGTGCAGGGGAATAATTAAAAAATATTATTCTTGTTTTCCATTATTACTTCAAATGGGACTACTTTTTATTAACCACCATATGTTAACAAAGGATACGGATAAAAGAATTGAAATTTTAGAAGAGGCAATGTCTCTTTTTAGCAGGGTGCAGGAAGAAAGTGATGATGTTTCTCTTGTGAAAGAGGCGGTATCGTTTCAAGCAACTTGCTATCTTATACTCAATAGACCAAATGAGGTGCTTCAATTACTTGGCGAAACGATACGACCTAACTTTCCAGAAGAGGATTTAATCGCACAAGCGTATCAAATGCTTGGAAATGCTGAGAAGGCGAATGAAATGATGCAAATTAGTATGTACCAACATTTAATACACCTCGTTGCGACAATACCGAATTATGTAGTAGTAAATGCTTCAAACGCTGAAAAGGTAGAGATAATCTTAAATAGAGCTTTCATGTTAATAGATATATATGAAATAGAAACATTACACCCCAATATGACCTTGAAAGTATACTATGCTACTGCACAAGTATATTGCATGCAAGGAAATTTTGAAAGAGCATTAGAAATGTTGCAGAAATACGCAACAGTTTGTGCAGCTAGTTTCACAGTAAATAGCCTACATTTACATGGCGATTCCTATTTTGATGCGATTGATGAATGGTTTGCAGAATTTCCACTTGGTGCTAAAACGGTTAGAAGTGAAGAGATTATAAAGCGAAGCATGTTACAAAGTATTGTAGAGAATCCAGTTTTCGCTCCGATGAAAGATGTAAGAGAGTACAAAAATATAATAGCAAGTTTAAAATTTAAATTGGATATAAAAGAATAGAGGGGTGACAAAATAATGACCTTTGACGAATATGAAGTAGCGATAAATAGTGAATTTACTTTGCAAGGTACACTCACTAAACCGAAAGCTGACGGGAAGTATGCGGCGGTTGTCATCATCGCTGGATCTGGAGAGATTGATCGTGATGGAATGATTGTACCGTTAAAGCTTGCGTCGAATATTTACAAAGATTTAACTCATGTAATGGCGAGGCTTGGAGTAGTAACGCTCCGCTTTGATAAGCGCGGGGTAGGAAAGAGTGAAGGGGAATTTCAGAAGACTGGAATGTGGGATTTAGTTAATGACATAGAGGCTATGATTACGTATGTAAAAGAACAGCCATTTGTTGATTCGGAAAATATCATTTTAGTTGGTCATAGTGAAGGGTGTATGTTAGCAACTGTAGTAAACGCAAGAACACCAGTTAATGGACTCATACTTCTTACAGGAGCTGCGGAATCATTAGAAGAGGCTACGAAAAGACAAAGAGAGATTGCTTATAAAGAATTAAAAGAACAAAAAGGAATAAAGGGAAAACTAATGCGCCTTCTCAATGTGGAGAAACGTGGAGAGAAGCAGATGGGAAAAATAAAAGAGAAAATGATGAATACAAAAAAAGATACAATTAAAGTTGGTTTTAAACCGATGAACGCAAAATGGTTTAGAGAGCATTTCCAGCATGACATCTATAAAGACTTACAACAAGTAACATGTCCAGTACTAGCAATTGCTGGTGATAAAGATTTTCAGGCGAATCCTGAAAAAGCGAAGAGAATTGGTGATTATGTACAAGGTGATTCTGAAGTATACGTAATAAAAAATATGGATCATACCTTAAAGTATTTTGAAGGAGATTTTAAAGCGTTACAATTTAAAAAGATTTATACGGAAAGTGCAGATAAGCCGCTTCATCCAGAGTTGGAAGGAATAATTGTAAATTGGATGGATGCGCGTTTTATCTCGCATAAGATCCCTGCATCAACATTAAGTGAATATGAGGGAGATGGAAAGGAGAGTAACTGTCTGTAAAAGACGGATTGGTTTAGATTAATAATAGGTATAAGTTCTTTAGTAGTTTCAAGCATATCTCCCTGACCGTACATTCTATAGTAAGATAATAAGCTTTTGTTATTAGATTGCTATAGTAAATCCTCTTAATCAATTCAATATACTACTAAATTCTGTATAGGGGTGTTTATATAAGGTTCGAAGTATAAATTCATATTCCGCTTCAAAACTTTTATCTAAATCAATATAGGTGTAGGCTCAAAGTAAAGTTAGAACAATTATATAACCCCCTATAAATAATCCAGGCTATATTTAATATTAGGAGGAAGCCAACTATACACATAATCCATGACAGAGCTGATCCTGAATGATTAGCGATTTTCATTCGAAGCCTCTCGAGAGATTTTTGCATCCATCGACCAAATAGGAGATAGAGGAGAAACAGCAAGAGAGAGGGCAATACCATGATAAAGTTGTATCCAGCTAAAATAGAAGACCATTCTATCCATGATAGATTAGAAGTAGTTAATATGCCGATTGCTGCAAAATAAGGGAATGCAGTTCCCACTTCAATTAATGTAGTAGTGAATCCGAGCGCAATTATTGAAAGAATGCTATTTGATTTTGGTGAAGGGAGCTTTGAACTTTTCTTTGGTGGAATATAAAAGCTTGCGATGAATAATAGGGCTCCAATAATAAAGAACGTCCAGCTTACGATTTGGTTTTGAAATACGCCAGAAATAATCTCAAACAAAAAATCTAATCCTAGCATGAGTGAAACTCCAACAACAAAATAACATCCAGCTACCATCAATAAATAAACGAATAAACGTTTCGTGAGACGCTCTTTATCTGTTAAAAGTAGATATATTGTTACTCCTATTGTAGTAGGGCTTAGCGTGTCCAATATAGCTAATCCGCCTATTAGGAGAAGGTGTTCTGTACCCATCGTGCTTTCCCCCTTATTTCGGCTCAGGATTATTTTTTTCAGTCATAAAAATGGCATATGCCTCGTTCATAAACTGAAGCACATCTTGATCAATTGGATATAAACTAAGTTTCTCTGATTGTTTGGGAGACATCCTTATCTCCCAAAGCTTATTTAGAAATTCATCCTCACCTTCAAATTCTTCTAAGCGTTTTTCCTCCATTCTTCTTATGATATTTTGAACTTTTGTTGCTTTTGGACCGTCCTTCATATAACGCTTTAACTGGCCGATGAGAGCAATCCATTCAAGTGAATCAGAACAGTCACTTGCCATTTTGGGAACCTTTTCCAATAGTTTTATTTCTTTTTCTTTAAATACAGATTCGCGATAATACTGTTGTATATCTTTATCTTTGCTGGATAATTGCATAATCTTCTGAATCGCAATCCAGCTTTCTTCTCCTTCTATCGCAATTCCATTTATCAATTCCCGTAAGGATAATTCTATTTTCTTTAAATGTTCCTGCTCTTTTATGACATAAGATAATTGACTCTGTAAACTATCCGACCAATTCCACTCATTGAAGTCGAGCATATTTTTAATCTCTTGTAACGGAAATCCAACCTTTTTTAAAAATTGAACTTGCTGTAATTTTTTTATTTCTTCATTTGTATATAAACGATGGCCACCCTCTGTTTTGGATGCTGGTTTTAATAATCCGATTTTATCGTAATAACGCAGTGTCCTTACTGTAACGCCTGTCAGTTCTCCAACTTTATTAATGTGTATCAACGGATAAACCTACCTTTCTGTACGTTAAGATTTTATCGTTAACGATTATTTTCTTCAAACCACATCTATTTTTCTTTACTAAAAATGTTTTTAAGTAAGTATCCTGCTCCTAGCCCAATTAGTACACCAGGAAAGGCATGATCCAATGTCATTCCGATCCCTGCACCTATAATGACGCATCCATAAATAATAATATCGCCTTGCTTCATCTAAAAACCTCCTATTTTTTTAATTTCTTTTATGAAATTGCTAAATAGTAGCTACTTAACAGTATATAAAATGACCCAACGTCAACTTCAAGTGTTTTTGATTTTTATTAATAAATTTATATAACTCTTTAACAGAAGGCTTAGTTTCGAAATGTTTTTATGGACTTATCGTTCCGAAAAATTTATACTAAATTATATAATAGGGGGTGTTGTTAAATGGGTAGAAAGATTAGTTTTAACAAAGAACATGCTTTAAATAAAGCGATGCATTTATTTTGGGAGAAAGGTTATGATGCTACGTATATTTCAGAGCTTATTGAGACAATGGGTATAAGTCGCTCTACTCTGTACGATAGTTTTGGAGATAAGGATGCACTATTTAAACTAGTTTTGGAACATTATAAAAATTATGGCTCTCAAAAGAGAAATTTACTTTTTAGTGGTATAAACACAAAAGCATCACTTCAATCCTTTTTTTATCAACATATTGAAAAATGTTATTCAGATGAAATTCCAAAAGGTTGTATTATAACAAATTCTTCACTGCTTATTGGACAAATTGATCCTTCCATAGAAGAGATACTCATAAATGATTTTAATGAACTTGAAAAAGTATTTAAGCAAGTTATCGAAGAAGGAAAAAAGAAAGGCGAAATTTCACAAGAGGCTGATACTGAATTAGTTGCATATTCTTTATTAAGTTTAAACCACAGCTTGAATATAATGTCCAAATATAAAAAAGAAAAAAATTTAGCCTATCGCCTAGTGGATAAGACTATTGCAGACCTATAGTCTTTCTTTTTTTAATGATTTAGGAATGAACGTTCCAAAAAAGAAAGGAATGGTAAAGTTGAATAACAAGACAAATTTTCTAATATTTATTTTAGCGATTAGTTGTGGCTCACTTGCTGCAAATATTTATTATGCGCAACCAATTGTACAATTCATTGCAAAGGACTTGAATATCTCCTCTGATTTATCTGGATTGCTCACTACTTTTACGCAAATTGGTTATGGATTGGGATTGTTTTTTATCGTACCAATGGCAGATTTATTTAAAAGTAAGAAAATAATAGGGGGTCTTATCGGGCTTACTATTCTTTCATTAATTGGTGCGTTAATTTCGACAAATGGAATTGTTTTTTTACTATTAACAACTATAATTGGCATTGGAGCCTGTGCTGCTCAAATGTTAGTTCCGCTAACAATGAGGATTGTGCCTATTGAAGAGACGGGGAAATATGTCGGTAAAGTAATGAGTGGTTTATTGATTGGGATTATGATTGCTCGCCCATTATCGATCGGAATAGCTGAATGGTTTGGCTGGAGAATGGTATTTCTTTTTTCATTAATAGTCTTAGTTGCTGTCTTACTGTTAATTATAAAATTTTTACCCAACTATGAAGTGGTATCGACTAGTAACATGTTATATCCAAATTTAATAGCTTCTATGGTAAAACTACTCATACATACTTCTCCGTTACAACAACGAGCTTTTTATCATGCATGCTTATTCGCAACATTTAGCCTTTATTGGACAGTTATTCCCATTTTATTAAGGTCGGAGCCATTACATTTCTCAAATAATAAAATTGCATTGTTTGGATTTGTTGCAATAGCTGGAGCTGTATTAACTCCTACTATTGGTAAAATAGCAGATAAAGGTTATATGTTTACAATGACTAATCTATCAATGGTGCTCGTACTATTATCTGTTGTACTACTATTTTTTGTTCAAGATCATTCACTGTTTAGTGTGATTTTAATACTTATTTCAGGCATTAGCATCGATATTGGTGTAGCAGGAAATTTATTATTAGGTCAAAAAGTTATCTTTAGTTTGAATCCCGAGATAAGAAACAGACTGAATGGATTATATATGACCATCTTCTTTTTGGGGGGAGCCTTTGGTTCATGGGTTGGAAGTTATACGTACTATAAATTTAATAGTGAAGTAACTTTACTCATTGGAGCAGCTTTTCCTTTAATCGCCTTAGTTGTTCATTTCATAAAGAATAATACAAAAAAATTATCGAAAACCAAAAGTGAGTTCATATCATGACTATAGTTTAGTGTTTTTGATTGTAAGTTTTTTTGTGGTATTATCCACTGAAAAATGAATAACATCATCTTTTTTTGTGTAAAAACGAACATTTTAATTATTTTTAGTTAAAATGTTCATATTTAGATTGCGTGCACACTAAAAGTTTGATATATTACCAATATAATAATTTTACACATCATCACTCGTATATACTCGGTAATATGGTCCGAGCGTTTCTACCTAGTTCCCAATGAAAGAACTGGACTACGGGTTAAAGTATTCGGCCGTGCTATATAATGTACGCTACCGATTTATAATTTTGCATGTGCTTAATTAACTTTGACTACCGTAGTTCTAGAAAGTAGAGATTCTTCTACAATTTCTAGAACTTTTTTGTTTGGACTAAAAGCATCGAGTATAGAAAACAACAAGAGAAAGAGGAGATTATTTATGAAGAAGAATACGTTGAAAAAATGTGCTGCCCTAGTAACTACTGTTGCATTGTCATTCTCAATACTTGCGGGATGTAATGTGACTCCAAAACAAGTTGAGGCAAAAAGTAATCAACAACCTATTTTAATTCAAGGGCCAATGCCGATAGAGGCTGAGAAGTTTGCAAAAAGGTTAAAAAATGTGAAAGAAGAAAAGTCTGGAACTTTCGTATTTTATAAAGGCACTGTCGACAATTATCCTGTAATCGTAGCGAAAACAGGTAAAGGAATGGAAAATACAGCAGCTGCTACAGCAGTGGCTATTGAAAAATATAAGCCTAAGGCGATTATTAACCAAGGGACATCAGGTGGACACGATCCAAATTTAAACGTATTTGATATTGTTTTAGGAAAACAAGTAGCAAACATAGGTTCATTAAAAACAACAAATATGGATGAGAATCAAGGGATTGAACCGACAAAGTGGATTTCAATGGACTTAATGGCTTCTGAAGGAAGTGCAGGAGAAGATCCAAATGCTGAGAAAATCCGATACTACGAGGGAGATAAGGATTTACTTGCAGCAGCTAATGCGGTAAAAGATAAATATACAAAAGGTAAAGTGGTTGAAGGGACTATAGGTTCAGCAGATCTTTGGAATAATGAAGTTGATAGAATTAAATGGTTCCATACAAAATACGGTACATCTGTTGAAGAAATGGAAGGTGCTGCCGCAGCGCAAATCGCAAAAGCTTATGACGTACCATTTTTAGGGATTCGAGTATTATCTAACAATAAAACAAACGGCGGAAAATACAATCCAAATACAGCGGCGGCAAATCAAGAATATGTATATGAAGTAGTTAAAAAGTATATAGATTCGATACCAAATAAATAGTAGTAGTTCTGTCTCAATATAAAAATGTTATCATTACTGCGCAATGTGTTGTGAACTCAGAATTACCAAAGTTTCTTTAATTAAAATAGATTGGTGCCTTACATGGTATCCAATCTATTTTTGTACTTATTTTTCAGAGGAAGAAGGGTTTTACACCAAAAAATAAAGACAATTATAGAAAAAGGAAAAGTCGAACGATTTATCAAATATGCATAATTGCATGAAAAAATTGAAATTTATAAGTTAACATTAAACTACTTTTTAATTGTAAAGAATATTTTAATAATCTTTACTAGAGAAGGATATTCCTTGAGAAGTAGATAAACCAAAAGTGTGGAAATAATACAGACTCAATAGAGTTTTGTATTAAATAAAAAGAAAAGGATGGGTATGGCTTTCTAAAAGTTTTTGGGGGTTAGAAAGCATTTTTTAGTTAATGGCTTCAAATTATATGTTAAAGGGGAAATGGGTATATGAAGTTTCGAAATACAAAGCTTGCTATGGTTACACTATCTTCATTTTTTATTTTAAGTACTGCATCTCTATCATTCACAGATACCATACACGGTGAAGTAGCTTCTGCATCACCACAAGAGATTACTGTAAAAAGCTATGATGATACATATTATAATAATGCAATAGGAAAAACGGGTTTAGAGTTAAAGAAGGAACTTCATAATATTATTGATGATCATACAAAGTTATCATACAGTGCGGTTTGGGAAGCACTAAGAGATACTGATGAAGATCCAAATAATAAAAACAATGTGATACTCTTATATACTGGGCGTTCGCAAGGGAAACTTACGAATGGTTCAGGAGTTGATAATTGGAACCGAGAGCATGTTTGGGCAAAATCTCACGGTGATTTTGGAACGACTGCAGGAGCTGGAACAGATTTGCATCATTTAAGAGCGACGGATGTATCTGTAAATAGTTCACGTGGAAATCTGGATTTTGATAATGGTGGTGTGAATCATTCGGAAGCGACAGAATGTAAATATGATAGTGATTCTTGGGAACCTCGTGATAGTGTAAAAGGAGATATCGCTAGAATGCTATTTTACATGGCTGTTCGTTATGAAGGAGACAACGGCGAAATAGACTTAGAATTAAATGAAAAGGTGAATAACAATAAAGATCCATACATGGGCAAACTATCCGTTTTACTAAAATGGAATGAACAAGACCCTGTAGATGATTTAGAGCGAAAGCGTAATGAAGTGATTTTTACGAAATATCAACATAATCGTAATCCTTTTATTGATCATCCGGAATGGGTAAATAAAATTTGGAACTAACATACTTAAAGGTATTTTACTTTGAGAGAAGGGATTGATCACTATGATCAATCCCTGTTTATATCTATACTAGAATAAGTGATTTTTATAGGATTGGAGAATAGAATCGATATTTTATTAAGTAAAGTATAATATAATATGAGTCTTTTAATACGGTCCCCACTCAATATTCACACCAACAATAAGAAAAATAAGTCCAATGATAAACCAAATGAATGCAAGTGGAGCCATAAATCGAATCCATTTTCCGTAAGAAATGCCGCTCGCTGCGAGTACGCCCATTAAAACACCGGAAGTTGGGTTGAGGCAGTTCACTACACCTTCTCCAAGCATAACAGCTTGTACTGTAACTTGGCGTGTAATGTGCATGAAATCAGCTAATGGAGCTAATATCGGAATGAAAATAACAGATTCTCCTGTCCCGGATGAAATGAGGAAATGTAATGCGGCACTACTTACATACATGCCGATAACGCCAAATACAGGGCTTTGTCCTTCGAGAGACTGTGCGAGTTGGTTAACGATTGTATCAAGTAATTTGCCTTGTTCTAAAATGACTGAAATACAACGAGCCATTCCGACGATCAAAGCACCGTATATGAGATTTTGGCAGCCTGCTAGAAAAGTAGAAGCGATATCGTTCGCTTTCATACCACCTATTATTCCAGCTGTAATTGCTATGAAAATAAAAGTAGCGGTCATTTCTGCGTCAGTCCAATGTAGACGAAAAGCGCCTATTAAAAATACAATTAATGATAAAGCTGAAACGAGTAAAATTAATTTGTGACGTATTGTCCAAGGAACTTCAGTTTTCTCTAGTTCTTTCTCACTTGAAAGAGCATTACTTGGAAACCAGTTATCTCCGAGTATGCTTCCTTTATTCGATTTTTTTAAGCGTTTTACATACCAATTAATATATAAAATGGTGGCAATTAAAAAAGAGATATAGATTGCTGTGCGTAAACCAATTCCTGAAAACATCGGAAGTTCGGCGATTTTTTGTGAAATGCCTAAAGGTGAGGGAGATAATATAGTAGCATTAAAACCAGCATAAGTGCCTAAATAAATAATTGCTACACCGACGATAGCATCCCATTTCAATGTGCGTGCAACGATGATGCCGATGGGGATAAAGCCTATAACCGAGTTAACGATAATGCCAGTTGTTCCGAGAATAGAAAAGAGTGCGGCGACAATACAAATGAAAAGTAATTGCTGATTACGAAATTTATTAATAACATGATAGATTAAACCGTCAAGAGCGCCTGTTTTTTCAAGAATGGCGATGGCTCCACCTGTAAATAAAATTAAAAAGATGATTGGAGCAGCAAGTGTCATTCCTTTTTCAATAGCGGTAAAAAAAGAAACAAATCCTACCGGCGATTGTGGAACAGAATGATAACTTCCTGGTATTGTCGTTGTAACAGTACCGTTTGTAACTCTTTTAAACTCCCCAGCAGGAACGAAATATGTAGCAATGGCACAAAGTAAGGCAATAAAAAATAGTAGTACGTACGCGTCAGGCATTTTAAACTTTCGTTTACTCGGCTGCTTTTTTACCTCGGTATGTAATTGCATAAAACCCCTCCTTTTTCACTTAGTTAATTTTTAATATTCTGAAATTTATCTGTGAAATAGATTATAATAAAGGTGGCTTCTTAAGGCAATAGTTTTTCTATCCTTTTTCTGCACATACAAATTCTTGCAACATTAGACAGGGAAACGAAAATAATCCAAGAATATGTTATATAGAAAGAATAAGGAAAAGAGGGGAAAAAAGATGTGGAAAACTACGGATCTATGTGATGAGTTTGAAAAGGAATTACAAATATGTCGCCAGTCATTTCGGTCTTTTGGGAAGAAAGAACAATTTCACGGGAAAATTGCAACGGTGAAAGTGAAGGATGATAATGTACTAGTGAAGGAAGGATTGCAAACATTACCAGAAGGAACGGTATTAGTTGTTGATGGCGGAGCGTCTACGAATTGTGCGTTACTTGGTGATAATTTGGCAGCTATTGCGGAGGAAAGAAAGCTGGCAGGAATTATTGTAAATGGATATGTTCGTGATTCTAGTGAACTAAAGAATATTAATATTGGTATTTTAGCGTTAGGGACGATGCCAAATAGAAGTATAAAAGAAGGAAAAGGAGAGCGGAATATTTCGTTGCAATTTGGACAAGTAGAATGGAAGCCGAATGAATATGTTTATGCGGATGAAGATGGCGTCATTATTAGTGAAAAGAGTTTGCATCGTTAAAGGATAGTAAACTACTATTCTTAGAAAATAAATCCGATAAAGCATGGACAAAATTCTTTGTCAATAGTAAAATAATACAGAAATTTATAATTAACAGAATGTATAGGTTTATCGTTTTACGATAACTTGAATGGAAGTCAGTTTTGCCTAGAAAAGTGAATGTTATCACAATGATACGTTCATAAACAAAATTATTTTTCCTATACAAATATAGCCGCGAATGATGCGGGTAGGAGGTGTTGCACAGTTTGTTCGACACTTACAAAAAAAGAGTGTCAATTGCACGCCCTTGAAGGGCCTTTTTTTGTGTAAATAGTAGTAAGGGAGGAAATTTTGGGATGGCAATGTTGAAAAAATGGCTGCTTACGTCGTTAATGGCAGTTACACTCGTATTTGTTTCTTTTGCGAATACAGTACATATTACGTTTGCTGAAGGAAATACAGCAAAACTTGCAATTATTGGTGAATCACAAAAGGGCATTATGTTATGCCCGAAAGAAGAGCAAATTACAGATGGGGAAACAGCTTTAAGTTTGCTGCAAAAAGTCATGGGGGACAAAGTAACAGCAGAGACGATGTCGTTTGGAACGTATGTTAAAGGCATTGACGGCTTAATGGCTGGGGACACAAGCGGCTGGTTGTATGATGTAAATGATAAATCTGCAGAAGTTGGAGCAGATAGTTATAAATTAAAGTCTGGAGATGTTGTTGTCTTTCGTTTTGTTGCAGACTGGAGCAATATGAGCCAGGAAACATTACAGCAAACATTAGATAAATTTGGTACTTGTAAAACTGTAGAAGAACCAAAGACAGATGACCCAAAACAAGAAAAACTAGAAGAACCAAAAACAGATGATCCAAAACAAGAAAAACCAGAAGAACCAAAAACGGATGATCCAAAACAAGAAAAACCAGAA